>JBJTSL010000421.1:0-4947 GCA_046076625.1 Allobrachymonas sp. | reverse complement strand
GACGATGGCAAAAAAGGCTGGATGTCCACCGCCAACCAGCGCATCCATGGGGCAGACTTTCCGCATTTCATGGGGCAGGATTGGGCCACGCCTGAGCGCTTTGATCGGATTGAGGCGCTGCTGTCAGCCAGCCCCAAGCATGATAGAGCCAGCATGCAGCGTTTGCATGCTGATACGGTGTCGACGCCAACGAAACGCCTGCTGCCTGTGTTGCAAAAAACGGCTTCCAATCATCCACTGGCCGCAGCCGCCCAAGAGCAACTCAAAGGCTTTGACGGCGATATGAAAGCCGCCCAAGCAGCGCCGCTCATCTTTGCGGCTTGGGCAGACGAGCTTGCCCGAGGCATCGTCATACCCAAATTAGGCGAAGAAAAATTCAAGCGTCTCTACGGCAAGCGCCACTTCCGGGGCGTGGTCGATCAGGTCATGCTCGGTGCTGACCCCGCCGCCAGTTCCTATTGGTGTGCGCCACAAAGCTGCGCGGACGTTTCCTCCGCAGCCTTTGCTCGCGCGCTGGACAAAATTCAAGCCGCTCAAGGCGCGGATGTGAAGACTTGGAACTGGGGCGCAGCCCACGTCGCACGCTCGATCCATCGCCCCTTCGGTAACGTCGCACCGCTGGCCAAATATTTTGATGTGACCGTGCCCACCGGCGGTGACCCTTGGACCGTCAACGTTGGCCAATACTGGCTCAACGAAAAAAGTCCCTACCAAAACCGCCACGCCGCCAGCCTGCGCCATGTGTTTGACTTGGCTGATTTAGAAAAAAGCGGCTTCATGTATCAAACTGGCCAAAGCGGTCTCGTTTGGAGCCGGCGCTACCGCGATATGAGCGAAGGCTGGGCAGCGGTGCAGTATCGGCCTTTGCAATTGTCGCCTGCTTCGTTTGCCTTTGAGTTGGTGTTGAATCCGAAGTAAGATTAACTAGCCAAAATAGTTTCAAGGCTTGTAGAATATGTGCATAATGCTATGAAATTAATAGCTTATGACTTGTTCTGATCGTCAGCCTATAGCTTAGGAAGCACAGGTCTGCGCTGCTTTAGCTGCGAGTTTGCTAGGCGTGCGCTCCTCGGGCTTGTCTTTATTGGCGGCTTCGTAATTGGCCAATTCGGGTTTGATCTTGCTGCTCAGGCTGTTCGCTGCGGCTGAGAGCTTACGCATGTCTGCTTGCGAAATTCCACCCAGTGTTATCAAGGCTTTTGCAGCATCTTCAGGGCTGCGAGCCTTCACCCAACTCAAATCAGGCGGTGTTTTCTCGTTGAGTTCCTTAGCCAACTTGCTCAAGCAGTCAGGATGGACTGTGGCAAAAGCTGGGTTGGAGCTGGAATGCAAGGCAGTCATCACAAATAGGTCCTCCACAGAATCTCGAGTATCTTTGACCACAGCGGCCTGCAATTTCCCCGCGGCGAGCGCTTCGGGCGATTTTCTCGATCCGCTTTCTGCCGAGCGGGTTCCTGTCATGTCGTGTTGGCTGGCCTCTTTGGCCAAATGCTGTGCGGCAACTCCTGTGGCAAAAAAGCTAGCCAAATTGCCATTGAATTGTGCGGTTGTGGCGCTTGCCCCTTGTACCTGCGTGCCAACAGCGCCCCCGAAACTGGCAAATGTGGAATAAGCGTCATTTGCATCATTGCCATTTCTGCCGGGATCACTATCGCCAACAAATTTGGCACTGCGTTTGCAAGCTGAGCTTCCCAATTGAGGCGCACAACTCTTGGTTTCCTTCTCACCAAAGCCGCCCGTTTTTTCATTTGCCCACAACGGCACCCATGCAGCTTGGCGCTCTTTGAAACCTAGATTCACACTGAATTCTGGATCGGAGGCTGAAGGTGTGTTAACCGCCAAGCTCACATCGCGTTTGACCGCGAATATCAAGGTGTTGTTGTGCGCGGGCAGGGCACAACCTGCCGCAGCGACGCAGGAAACCAAGGGAACTAAAAGTCGATGGCATGTAAACGTGGCTGGCTCTCTTTCATGAAAGTAGGAAACTGCTTGGCAAACTCTTGCATTTGCTCAGGATTTTTGAGCGCAATCACCACTTTGCATTGCGGTGAAATTGCAATGACGCTGTCGTCAAAATACCCCATACCAAAAGCCGGGCCTAGCTTGAGACCGGCTGCTTTGACTCTTTCGATCGTGGCCTGCCCTTGAATGGGTTGATGTTGAGTCACTTCTAGCCAGCCAAAATAGCGCCGCGTGCTGTAACCCTCGGGCTGTACCGTCGAACAGCCGTTGAGCAACAGACTCAGCAAACCAAATAAGGTTGATCGAATAAACATCTCTCTATTCTGTGCAGTTGCATGATTCTCAGCATCCTCAAGTCTGGGGAGGTATCAGGCGATGCAAAGTTTGATGAAGTAGGCCACATTCACGGCATATCCATATAAACTGATAGAGATGAACACCCTCGCCGCCCTGCGTTCAGCGTTCAGAGCTTTGGCTTCCAACAAGCTCAGAAGCATGCTCACCATGTTGGGCATCATCATTGGTGTGGGCGCAGTGATCACGATGATCGCAGTTGGGCAGGGCGCGACGAACCGGGTGCAGGAGCAGCTCAAGGGTCTTGGCAGCAATGTGATGCTGGTGATCCCTGGCGGGCTCACCGCGGGCGGCGTGCGCCTTGGAGCGCAAACCGGGCAGGCACTCACCGAAGAAGATGCGCTCGCGATTGCCAAAGATGTACCCGAAGTGCAAGTGGCCGCGCCATCGATGCGCACCGGCGCGCAGCTCGTCTTTGGCAATACCAACTGGAGCAGCTCGATTTTCGGGACCACCAACGATTACATGGAAGCGCGTGACTGGGCGCTCAGCAGTGGGCGCTTGTTTGAGACTGCAGAAATGCAAGGCTCGGCCAAAGTCGCCATCATCGGCACCACGGTGGCCACCCAGCTCTTTGGCGATGCCGATCCCGTCGATCAAGTTATCCGCGTGAAAAAAGTGCCGGTTACCATTATCGGCGTGTTGGCCAGCAAGGGGCAAAATTCCCTTGGGCAAGACCAAGATGATGTGGTGATCGTGCCGATCTCCACGTACCGCAACCGCATCCAAGGCGGCACACCGGGCAAGCTCAAGCGAATCGGCTCGATCAGCGTCAAGGTCAAAGAAGGCCAGAGCATGAAGCTCGCGGAGGACAATATCAAAGAGCTGCTGCGCCAGCGCTTCAAAGTGCAGCCCGGCGCGGATGATCCGTTTAACGTGCGCAACCTCACTGAGATGCTCCAGGCGCAGGAGGCCAGCAGCCGCATCATGACGCTGCTGTTGGCGGCAGTGGCCGGCATCAGCCTCATCATCGGCGGCATTGGCATCATGAACATCATGCTCGTGAGCGTTACTGAGCGCACGCGCGAAATCGGCCTGCGCATGGCCGTCGGAGCGCGGAGCAAAGACATCCTCGCCCAATTCTTGATCGAAGCCGTGACCCTCTCCATCATCGGCGGCGCCATCGGCGTAGGCATTGGCGCGATTGCCACTTGGGCCGTCGGCAATTTTGCCGGCTGGCAAGTGAGCATGACAGCCGCTTCAATAGCCCTAGCCGTAGGCTTCTCCGCCTTCGTGGGCGTGTTTTTTGGGTTCTATCCAGCGAGAAGAGCATCTAAGCTGCTGCCGATTCAGGCGTTGCGGTACGAATAGCGTACTTTTTACCAGTGTAACCTCATTAGTTCTGATGAGGTTGGAGTGCTCATTTACTAAAAAGCAACAAGGCGTATCGACTCCTAACAAAATGCTGGCTTTGTGACCGTTTCCTCCACAAAATTGGGTGTGCTTGCATTTATTGATCTGTTTAGGATAAGTCTGAGTTTCTTGCGCTGCTTGGAAAACTGGGAAGTGCTCTCAGTGGGCTTTGGCAAGAAGCTCCAAACTGATGCCGTCTTTTTTTACTCACCCTCAAACACATCCCCACGAACCTGCCACCCGTTTAGCGCCTTGGTCTTCGTGCTTGACGCAACTTCAAAGCAAGGTTGCCATGTCTGAGCAAGTGTTCAATGCCCCAAAGTCTGCCACCTTGAGCTTAGGCCTGTCGGCGGATGCCTCCCTTGGCATCATTGGCGAAGGTTCGACACTTTCAACGAGTCAAGCAAAAGACCTACAGATTGCGTTGACTGCGATACAAGATTTAGAAAGATTGTTGAAAAGTTTGGATTGGCAGCAACCCTACGAGCCTGCTGTAATGCCGCGATTGCAGTTCAAACCACGGGTTTAATCACTTCAGCTGAGCCTAGGCACGTTAGCCGTTGCCGTGTTTTTCAAACCATTACCACTTCATTGGCAGATTTCTTACTATTTTTAACTGTCGTCCTCTGGATGCTGTGTAGTGACCATCCTCCAAATCCCGCAATATCTTGCTGACCATCTCCCGGCTGGTGCCGATGCGTAGTGCGAGGGATGCGTGGGTGGTGCCGGATTTGATGGGGCGTTCGCCTTGTTCGTTGGGTTCGCCGGCGAGTTGTTCTAAGGTTTCGCGCAATCTGCCGTAGGCATCTTGCAGCGCCATACTGCGCACGGTTTGGGTGGCGGCTCTTGCTCTTGCGATAATTTTGGTGATGAGCTCTTGGGCGAGCTCGGGGCTGGTGGCGAGTTCTTTTTTGACGCGTTCGCGGGTGACAACGGCGCATTGGCAGGGCTCTAGAGTTTCGATACTGGCGGAGCGGGGGCCGCCATCTAAACTCATCTCACCAAAGTAACTAGGGGCATCGATGTGGCCATAGGTGACTTCCTTGCCGTTGCCGTCTTGTCCGAAGACGCGCACACTGCCACTCAATAGGATGAAGAGTGTGTCGCCGCTACCGAGGGGGATGCGCCCTCCGCGGTGCTGGTGTTTGCCGGCATGCTGCCCTGGCAGTTCTTTTCCACAGCACTGAGCAGCTGCTCCGACAGCCTGATCAGTAATGCCAACCTGCTCACCAAGGTGTATTTCCCGCGGCTGATCGTGCCGGCGGCGGCGGTGATCAC
>JBJTSL010000420.1:0-11033 GCA_046076625.1 Allobrachymonas sp. | reverse complement strand
CGCGTCGCTCAGCTCATACAGCGGTGACATGCGCGCGACCATGAAGATACCAGCGGTGACCATCGTTGCCGCGTGGATCAGTGCGGAAATGGGCGTGGGGCCTTCCATCGAATCTGGCAGCCAGACATGCAAGGGGAACTGCGCCGACTTGCCCATCGCGCCAATGAAAAGGCAAATGCAGATCACAGTGACCAACATCGCGTCTTGACCGAGGATGTACCATGGGAATTCGATGGTGGCCAGGTCAGAAAGTTTGGCAAAAACTTCGGAATAGTTGAAGCTGCCGGTATAAACCGCGATCAACCCGATGCCCAAGATGAAGCCAAAGTCACCTACGCGGTTGACCAAGAAGGCTTTCATATTGGCGAAGATCGCCGTTGGCTTGTTGTACCAAAAACCAATGAGCAAGTACGAGACCAATCCAACCGCCTCCCAGCCGAAGAACAGCTGGAGCAAGTTGTTGCTCATCACGAGCATGAGCATGGAGAAGGTGAAGAGCGAGATGTAGGCAAAGAAACGGTTGTACCCCTCGTCTTCTTCCATGTAGCCGATGGTGTAGAGATGCACCATGAGCGAGACGAAGGTGACGACGCACATCATCATGGCAGTCAGGCCATCGACTAGGAAGCCTATCTCCATCTTCAGGCCGCCGATGACCATCCAAGTGTAGATCGTCTCATTGAAGCGCGCGCCATCAATCACTTTGACCAGCGTTTGCGCTGAAATGATGAAAGCAATGAGGACGCCGAGGATGGTGAAAAAATGCGAGAGGCGGCGGCCAATCCAGTTGCCGCCGAGTTGCGTGCCCAAGATACCTGCGATCAAGCAGCCCACGAGGGGCGCGAGTGGGACGGCAAGCAAGGTGGTCGCGTTCAAGGTGTTAGACATATTTATCCCTTGAGCGTATTCAGTTCGTCAACTGAAATGCTTGATTTATTGCGGAACAGCAGCACGAGAATGGCCAAACCAATCGCGCTCTCCGCCGCAGCCACAGTAAGAATAAAGAAAACGAAGACTTGACCGTGCAGATCTCCCAAGTAGTAGGAGAACGCCACAAAGTTCATGTTCACGGCCAAAAGCATTAACTCAATTGCCATCAGCAAGATGATCAGGTTTTTTCGGTTCAAAAAGATGCCAATGACCGAGAGCGCAAACAGCAGCGCACCCAGTGTCAAGAAGTGGCCAAGCGTGAGTGTCATGCCTTGCCCCCTTCATTTTTAACATCATTCAGGCCATTCGCCGGCATAGAGTCTGCGCTGGGTGCTACTAATTTAGTAGCATTCATTTTGATGATCTCCATGCGATCTCGCGCCTTGACGCGCACCTGGTCTCCCGCATCGACATGCTTGCTGTCTTTGCGCTCGCGCAGAGTGAGCGCAATGGCGGCCACAATACCCACGAGCAGCAGCACTGCTGCAACCTCCATTGGATAGATGTACTGTGTATAAAGCAACACGCCCAGCGCTTTGGTGTTGTTGGCTTGAGCAGCCAAAACCTCTGCTGTTTGCGGCCCATCCGTCAGCCTGAAGCCCCCCATGAGCACCAAGCCCATCTCGAGTGCAATCAAAGCACCAATGCCCGCAGCCAACGGAAAATGCTTCCAAAAGCCTTGGCGAATGCTGTCAAGGTTGATATCCAACATCATGATCACAAAGAGGAAAAGCACCATCACCGCACCGACGTAAACGAGCACGAGAGTAATCGCCAAGAATTCCGCTTTGAGCAAAATCCAAATCGCAGCAGCTTGGAAGAAGGCAAGCACCAGATACAACGCGGCATGCACCGGGTTGCGCGCTGTGATCACGCGGAAAGCTGCAAACAGCAGCACCGCTGAGAACACATAAAAAAGACCTGTTTTGATATCCATTTTTGTTTTCTTTAATCAGTGGACTCAGCGGTATTTGGCATCTGCCGCTTTGGCCGCTGCGATTTCTTTTTCATAGCGGTCGCCCACGGCCAGCAGCATGTCCTTGGTGAAATACAAATCGCCGCGTTTTTCGCCGTGGTATTCCAAGATGTGCGTCTCGACGATGGAATCGACCGGGCAGCTTTCCTCGCAGAAGCCGCAAAAGATGCATTTCGTCAAATCGATGTCGTAGCGTGTGGTGCGGCGGCTTCCGTCGGCACGCACATCACTTTCGATCGTAATGGCCATCGCGGGGCAAACGGCTTCGCAGAGCTTGCAAGCAATGCAGCGCTCTTCACCGTTTTCATAACGGCGCAGGGCATGCAAACCACGAAATCGCGGAGAAATCGGCGTTTTCTCCTCGGGGAACTGCACGGTGATCTTGCGGCGAAAGGCGTGCTTGCCTGTGAGTGCAAAGCCTTTGAACAGCTCGATCAGCATGAAGCTGGAGAGAAAATCTTTGAGCGAAAAGCCCGGTGATGCCAGAGTATTCGTTGACATAGACCCGCCTTATTTCCAGATATTCCAAGGAGTCTGCATCCACAGACCGACCACCACCAACCACACGAGCGTGACCGGGATGAAAATCTTCCAACCCAAGCGCATGATCTGGTCATAACGGAAGCGCGGGAAGGTCGCCCGCACCCAAATGAAGAGGCTTACCACGCAGAAAGTTTTGATTCCAAGCCAAATCCAACCTGGAATCCAGTTGAACAAAGCGCTGTCTATCGGTGGCAACCAGCCGCCCAAGAACATGATCACGGCCAGAATCGACACGAGCCACATGTTCGCGTATTCAGCCAAGAAGAACATAGCGAAAGACATGCCGGAATATTCCACCATGTGTCCAGCCACGATTTCTGACTCACCTTCGACCACGTCGAATGGGTGGCGGTTCGTCTCGGCAATGCCGGAGATGATGTAGACCACGAAGATCGGTAGCAGGGGCAGCCAGTTCCAAGACAGGAAATTCAGACCCGTGTTACTCACCCACCATCCGGTAGATTGACTCATCACGATGCCCGTCATGTTCAGCGTACCCGCGACCATGAGCACCACGACGAAGCAAAAGCCCATCGCGATTTCATAACTCACCATTTGCGCTGAAGCGCGCAGCGCGCCGAGGAAGGCATATTTGGAATTCGAGGCCCAGCCCGCAATGATCACGCCATAGACTTCAAGCGAAGTGATCGCCATCAAAAACAAAAGGCCTGCATTGATATTTGCCAACGCCATCTCAGGACCAAAAGGCACAACCGCCCAAGCCGCAAGTGCAGGCATGATCGTCATGATCGGGCCGATAAAGAACAAGCCTTTGCTGGCCGCTGCGGGCACAATGATTTCTTTGGTGAGCAGCTTCAATGCATCAGCAATCGGCTGCAATAAGCCAAACGGACCCACGCGATTGGGGCCTAAGCGAATCTGTATCCAGCCGATGAATTTGCGTTCCCAGAGCGTGAGATACGCCACAGCGCCCATCACAGGCAGCGTGACGGCGATGATTTTCATCAGCGTCCAAATCACAGGCCAAGCCAAGCCTTGCCACCAGTTGGCTACGATCAAGCTGTTCGCCCAAGCGTGGAATGCATCAATCATGCGGCCACCTCTTCCAGTTGACCAACTTTATCGCCAGCTTTCGCATCTGCCGTGGCTTGCAGAGCGGGTGCGCGGCGTGTGAGGCTGTCGAGTTGGTAGATTGAAGCTGTTGCGGGCTCGCTCGCAGCTTTACCCAAGTCGACGGTCGCGTTAGTTGCATTGCTGAGTTTGGAAGCAGAGACAAACTCTTTATCGCCTTTGAGCGCAGCAGCAGCCACATCTTGCGCCGTTTCAAACTCAAAGCCGGCGAGGCCTAGCATATTGCCGAGCACGCGAAGTACTTTCCAGCCTGGGCGGGTTTCGCCGAGTGGCTTGACGACACCATGGAAACTCTGAATGCGGCCTTCTGCGTTCACAAATGTGCCGGCAGTCTCCGTGAAAGGCGAAATTGGCAACAGCACATCGCTGAACGCCAGATTCGTTTTGAACGGGCTGAGCGTCACGACCATGTCAGCTTGAACAGCCGCTTTAGCAGCAGTGTCGTGCTCTGGTTCGTTGTTGAGCAAAATCATAGCTTTCAAACCGCTTTGCATTTGCGCTGCGTTCTTGCCATTGATTTGCGGCTGAGCGCCGACGAGTTGAGCGCCCACAGTGTTGGCCGCTTCTGTCAAATAGCCCACCGATGCGCCCGTTTGCTGGCCGATCCAGTTGGCCAAGGTAAGCAAGCTCGATGCATTGGCATGATGCGCTGCGGCATTGCCGAGCAAAATTGCTTTGCGAACACCTTTGAGCAGTGACTTCGCAATCTTTGCTGCGACCTCAGTTGCATTGCCGGCGTGGGGGGCTTGAACGCCCTTCTCTGTTGCCACAGCCGCCGCTACATCAGCCAGCGCCTGCGCCCACTGCGCAGCAGGCACCGTCAGCGCGTTAGCCACTGGCATCGCCCAATCAAACGCTACCGAATTCATAGCGCTCACCGTACATCCTTTGCGGGCAGACTGGCGAATTCGCTGTGCAAACAGTGGATGATCCTTGCGCAGATTGCTGCCAATGATCAACGCGCTTTGCAGGTTCGAGAGCGAGGCAATCGAGGTGCCGAGCCAGCGCACGCCCTCTGTTTGGCCAAACTCCGCATTGCGCAAACGCGCATCCACGTTATCCGAGCCCAAGTCTCGCACGAGTTGCGTGGCCAAATACAGCTCTTCCGTCGTGCTATGCGGGCTGAGCAAAGCTCCTATCGCATCTGCGCCATTTTCAGTTTTGATTTGCTTCAAACCGTTTGCGACATACTCCAGCGCGGTTTGCCAATCAACCTCTTTCCACTGCCCGCCTTGCTTGAGCATCGGCGCTTTCAAGCGATCCTCGCCATTCAATGCCTCGTAGCTAAAGCGATCACGGTCTGCAATCCAGCATTCGTTCACCGCTTCATTCTCCAGTGGCACGACGCGCATCACAGCATTATCTTTCACTTGCACGATCAGATTCGCACCCGTTGAATCATGCGGGCTCACCGATTTGCGGCGCGACAATTCCCAAGTGCGGGCGCTGTAGCGGAAAGGCTTGCTGGTCAATGCGCCCACAGGGCAAATGTCGATCATGTTGCCCGAAAGCTCAGAATCCACCGTCTCGCCCAAAAAGGTTTCAATCTCGGCATGCTCGCCGCGATGACTCATGCCCAGCTCCATAGTGCCTGCCACTTCTTGGCCGAAGCGCACACAGCGCGTGCAGTGGATGCAGCGGCTCATCTCTTCCATCGAAATTAGCGGGCCCACATCTTTGTTGGCCACCACGCGCTTTTCTTCGTCGTAGCGCGAGCTGCTTTTGCCATAGCCCACCGCCAAGTCTTGCAAGTGGCATTCGCCGCCTTGATCGCAAATCGGGCAATCGAGCGGGTGGTTGATCAGCAAAAACTCCATCACGGATTGCTGCGCCTTGATCGCTTTATCGCTCTTGGTGCGCACGATCATGCCCTGCGTCACAGGCGTGGCGCAAGCAGGCATCGGCTTCGGTGCTTTTTCCACATCCACCAAACACATGCGGCAATTCGCCGCGATGCTTAGCTTCTTGTGATAGCAAAAATGCGGAATGTAGGTGCCACACTTTTCGGCCGCATGCATGATCATGCTGCCTTCGGTGATTTCAACCTTTTGACCGTCGATATCGATTTCAACCATATTCTTTGCTCCGGCCTTATGCTGCAACGGCGGATTTCTGCGCAGCTTCAATCTTGGCTGCAAACTCAGCGCGGAAATGCTTGAGCATGGCACGAACGGGCATTGCAGCCGCATCACCTAAGGCGCAAATCGTGCGGCCCATGATGTTTTCTGCCACGTTATCAAGCTTTTGCAAATCTTCCGCACGACCTTGGCCATGCTCAATGCGATCCACCATGCGCCAGAGCCAGCCAGTGCCCTCTCGGCATGGCGTGCATTGGCCGCAGGATTCGTGCATGTAGAAATACGAGAGGCGCAGGAGCACATCGACCATGTCGCGCGTCTCATCCATCACGATCACCGCGCCCGAGCCGAGCATGGAGCCGGCTTTGGAGATGGAGTCGTAATCCATCGTGCATTCCATCATGATACTTGCGGGCAGCACGGGCGACGATGAGCCACCGGGAATCACGGCTTTGAGCGTTTTGCCAGAACGCACGCCACCCGCCAATTCAAGCAGCTTCGAGAAAGGCGTACCCATCGGGATTTCGTAATTGCCAGGATTTTCCACATCGCCTTGGATCGAGAAAATCTTTGTGCCGCCGTTATTCGGTTTGCCGCATTCGAGATAGGCTTGGCCGCCATTGCGAATGATCCAAGGTACGGCTGCAAACGTCTCGGTGTTGTTGATCGTCGTCGGCTTGCCATACAAACCGAAGCTGGCTGGAAACGGCGGCTTGAAGCGCGGCTGGCCTTTTTTGCCTTCGAGCGATTCGAGCAAAGCGGTTTCCTCACCACAGATATATGCGCCGAAGCCGTGGAAAGCATGCAACTGGAATTTGAAATTGCTGCCCGCGACATGGTCGCCCAAATAACCCGCAGCGCGAGCTTCTTCCAAGGCCTCTTCGAAGCGCTCATAAGCTGAGAAGATTTCGCCATGAATATAGTTGTACCCCACGCTTGCGCCAATGGCGTAGCCAGCGATGATCATGCCTTCGATCATGATATGTGGGTTGTACATCAAGATATCGCGGTCTTTGAATGTGCCTGGCTCGCCTTCGTCGGAATTACAGACGATGTATTTCTGGCCGGGGAACTGGCGGGGCATGAAGCTCCACTTGAGACCGGTGGGAAAGCCTGCGCCGCCACGGCCACGCAAGGATGAGGCTTTGAGCTCCGCGATGACTTGATCCTGCGTCATGCCCGGTGGAACTTCTTTGCCTTCGGCATCTATGGCTGGTTTTGCGCCATCTTTGCCGAGGATCTTTTTCAAAGCTTGGTAGCCACCACGCGCTTCATAATCTTTCAAGCGCCAGTTTTTGCCATCCAAGCCCGCATAGATTTGCGAGTTGATATGACGGCCATGGAAACAGGTTTCCAAACCTTTGGATTCGAATTGTTTGAGGACATCTTGTACGCTGGGCATATCTAATTCCTCAAGTTGCAGTGCGCAAACCATCGACCAATTGATCGAGCTTGTCGTTGCTCATGAAACTGCACATATTGCGATCATTCACCAGCATCACAGGCGCATCGCCGCAAGCGCCCAAGCATTCGCTGGGCTGCACGGTGAACATCTTGTCTTTCGTCGTGCCATAGGGCTCGACACCGAGCTTGCTGCACAAATGCTTCAATGCCTCGGGGCCGCCTTTGAACATGCAAGGCGCATTGGTGCAGACATTGAGCTTGAACTTGCCCACCGGCTTTTGGTTGTACATGTTGTAGAAGGTGGTGACTTCATGCACCGCCATCACAGGCATGCCCAAATACTCGCCAATCGCCTTTTCAGATTCCGGGCTCACCCAGCCCTGCTCTTGCTGAACGATGGACAAGCATGCCATCACCGCAGACTGCGCCTGATCGCTCGGGTATTTGGCGACTTCTTTGGCGAATCGCGCTTTTGTTGAATCCGAAATCATCTGTCAATTTCTCCGAACACCACGTCCATGGTTCCGATCACGGCCACAGCATCAGCAATCATGTGGCCACGGCTCATTTCGTCCATGGCGGCTAAATGGGCGAAGCCGGGAGCGCGGATCTTCAAGCGATAAGGCTTGTTTGCGCCATCACTCACCATGTAAATGCCGAACTCGCCTTTGGGATGCTCGACGGCTGCATAGGCCTCGCCTTCAGGCACAGCAAAACCTTCCGTGAAGAGCTTGAAGTGGTGAATTAACTCTTCCATGTTGGACTTCATGGATTCGCGGTCGGGCGCAGCGACTTTGTGGTTATCCGTGATCACCGGGCCAGGATTGTTTTTGAGCCAAGCCACGCATTGCTTGATGATGCGGTTGGATTGGTTCATCTCTTCCATGCGCACCAAATAACGGTCGTAGCAATCGCCGGTTTTGCCGACGGGGATATCGAAATCCATTTTGCTGTACACGTCATAAGGCTGCTTCTTGCGCAGATCCCAAGCGATGCCTGAGCCACGCAGCATCGCGCCGGTGAAGCCCAAATTCTTCGCACGCTCTGGTGTGACGATGCCGATACCGACCGTGCGCTGCTTCCAGATGCGATTGTCAGTGAGCAAGGTGTGGTATTCGGCCAAGCACTGATCGAAACGGGTTGCGAAGTCTTCAATGAAATCGAGCAAGCTGCCTTGGCGGTTGTCATTCATCTTCACAAGCGCTTTAGCATTGCGCACTTTGCTCGCTTTGTATTGCGGCATCGAGTCGGGCAAATCGCGGTACACGCCGCCGGGGCGGAAGTATGCAGCATGCATGCGAGCGCCACTGACGGCTTCGTACATGTCAAACAAATCCTCGCGCTCGCGGAAGGCATAGAGCATGATCGCCATCGCACCGCAATCAAGGCCGTGGCAACCGATCCAGAGCAGATGATTCAAGAGGCGCGTGATCTCAGAGTACATCACTCGGATGTATTGCGCACGCTCGGGAACTTCAATGCCCATCATTTTTTCGATGGCGAGGCAATAGGCGTGCTCGTTGCACATCATCGAAACGTAATCCAAGCGATCCATGTACGGGAGCGACTGAATGTAAGTGCGCGTTTCGGCGAGCTTTTCTGTGCCGCGATGCAAAAGGCCGATGTGCGGATCAGCGCGTTGGATCACTTCGCCATCCAGCTCAAGCACGAGGCGAAGCACGCCGTGAGCAGCGGGGTGCTGCGGACCGAAGTTCAGCGTGTAGTTTTTAATTTCAGCCATGGTTTACTCCGCTTTCGGTGCAATACCGCCGTAGTTGTCTTCACGAATGATGCGGGGCACGACTTCACGCAACTCCACCGTGACAGGCTGATAAATCACGCGCTTTTTCTCTGCGTCGTAGCGCATTTCCACATGGCCGTTCATCGGGAAATCTTTGCGGAACGGATGGCCAATGAAGCCATAGTCCGTCAAGATGCGCCGCAGATCGTTGTGGCCTTCAAAGACGATACCAAACAAATCAAAGGCTTCGCGCTCATACCAATTGGAAGATGCCCAAATATCATTAACGGATGCGACCATCGGCACATCGTCTTCAACGGCATAGACTTTCAAGCGCAGGCGCTGATTCAAACTAGGCGACAGCAAATGCAGAACGACGCAATACCGTGCACCGTCATACGCGCCATCTTTGTATTGCGAATAATCAATGCCGCACAGATCGAGCAATTGCTCGAATTCGCAGCCAGCAGTGTCGCGCAGTGCTATGCAAGCGCCGTGGTAATCCGCAGCGGATACGACGGCGGTGACTTCACCGAGCTTGGAAGTAATGCGTTTGATTTTGGAACCCAAAGCCGCTTGCACAGCTTCGAGCGTGGTTTGAGAGGCGACAGCAAATTCACTCATTGCTCTGCTCCATCAAGCCCGCGCAATCGTCTGCGTGCGACGAATTTTTTGCTGTAATTGGATGATACCGTACACCAGCGCCTCCGCAGTGGGCGGGCAGCCGGGCACATACACGTCGACTGGCACGATGCGGTCACAACCACGCACCACCGAATAACTATAGTGATAGTAGCCACCACCATTGGCACATGAGCCCATGCTCATCACCCAGCGTGGCTCGCTCATTTGATCGTAAACCTTGCGCAGCGCAGGCGCCATTTTGTTGCACAACGTGCCGGCCACGATCATCAAATCGGATTGACGCGGGCTCGGACGAAACACCACACCAAAGCGATCCAAGTCATACCGAGCGCAGCCCGCGTGAATCATCTCCACCGCGCAGCAAGCCAAGCCAAACGTCATCGGCCACAGCGAGCCTGTCTTCGCCCAATTCGCCACCGTATCAAAACTCGTGGTGACGAAGCCTTCTTTGAAAACGCCTTCAATCATTGCAAGCACTCCATGTTGCGAGAGCCAACACGTGACTCCGGCAGCGGGGAAACATATCCCATCAATCTCAACCTATTCCCAATCCAGCGCGCCTTTTTTCCATTCGTAGATAAAACCCACAACCAGAATGGCCAGAAATACCATGACCGACCAGAAACCCACTGGGCCAATTTCACGCAAGGCCGCAGCCCAAGGAAAGAGGAAGGCGATTTCCAGGTCGAAAAGAATGAAGAGAATGGCAACGAGGTAATAGCGCACATCGAATTTCGTGCGCGCATCTTCAAAGGCTTCAAAGCCACATTCGTAAGGGGAATCTTTGGCCGCATCCGGCTTGCGAGGGCCAAGCACATAGCCGAGCACCTGGGGAACGATACCGACACCGATGCCAACCAGAATGAACAGCAAAATCGGCAGGTATTCTTGGAGATTCATGTCAGGTGCCCTTGCTCTACTCGGACAAAGCGGCTCAGACATTCATCTGAGCCGCTCATCTTCATATTTTGGTGCCGACGGCGAGACTCGAACTCGCACAGCTTTCGCCACTACCACCTCAAGATAGCGTGTCTACCAATTCCACCACGACGGCTAGAGTTTTCTGTCTGCCAGCATGAGGAATTGCCGTAAGCAGACAGCCTTGAATTTTAGCTTGAAAACGCTGCATTTCAGAGCGAGACAAGCCGATTTTCGAGGCTGAGTTCGTTGCCCTTATTTGCTGGGCGATGGGGTCGCTGGCGCAGAAGGTGCTGGCACAGCCGCCGGGGCTGCGGGCGCAGTCGGAATTGCTTGCGCACCCGATGCGGCAGGAGCTGGCACAGCCGATGGCGTTGCGCCCGGTGCTGTGGCCGGAGCTTTTTCCAGCACCGAAGTCGATCCTGCGGGACGCACACCGCTGGTATACGCTAGGCCCAGGGTACTCACGAAAAACACCGTGGCCAACACGGCGGTGAAGCGCGAGAGAAAGTTGGCGCTGCCCGATGCGCCAAACAGGCTACCGGAGCTGCCTGAACCGAAGGCCGCGCCCATGTCGGCGCCTTTGCCATGTTGCACAAGGATCAGGCCAATCATGGCCAAGGCGGCCAAGATTTGCACCGCAAACAAAATGGTGGTCAGAATTTGCATATCAAACTTTCGACAAACAGTATTTTAACGCTATAAA
>JBJTSL010000419.1:0-5459 GCA_046076625.1 Allobrachymonas sp. | reverse complement strand
CATCTCACGCAGGATTTCAGCCGGCTAGGGGCTGATTTGGCGTCAAATTTGGCGCAAATAGACGATATTGCCCGCAGCCTGCACGCCTTCACGCGCAGGAGTGCACCCGACCCCGTCCGCTTGGCTGAACTCGACGAGCGCGTGAGCCTTTGGCTGCAACTTGCACGCCGCTTTCGCCGCTCGCCCGAAGAGCTGCCTACCTTGTTTGCTCAATGGCAGGCCGAGCTCGCGCAGTTGGAAGCCGCCAGCGATCTGGGCAAGTTGCAAACTGCTGTGGATACCACTCTCGTCGCCTTACAAAAGAGCAGCAAAGAACTCACCGCACAGCGTAAAAAAGCCGCCCCATTATTGGGCAAGGCGATCACCGCCGCCATGCAAGGTTTAGGCATGCAAGGTGGCAAATTTGAGGTGCAGTTCTCGGCCTGTGAGCCCACTGCATATGGGGCGGAATCGGTGGAATTCCTCGTGGCAGGCCATGCAGGCAGCACACCGCGCGCCGTGGGTAAAGTCGCCTCGGGCGGCGAGCTGTCGCGTATCGCGCTAGCGATTGCTGTGACCACGAGTGAGCTCGGCAGCGCGGGCACGCTGATTTTTGACGAAGTGGATTCAGGCATTGGCGGTGCAGTCGCTGAAACAGTGGGACGTCTTATGAAGCAGTTGGGCAAAGACCGGCAAGTGCTCGCCGTCACACATTTACCGCAAGTGGCCGCCTGCGCCGATCAGCATTTGCTCGTGGCCAAGCAGCTTGTGGGCAGGCTCACCGAAAGCTCAGTGCGAGCGATTGTGGGTGAAGCGCGCGTCAGCGAAGTGGCGCGTATGCTTGGCGGCGAAAAGCTGTCCAACACCACACTGGCGCATGCCAAAGAAATGCTGGGTGCAGCATGACGCAATCGCCTGCCCCTGTCATAGAACCCGAAGCCAAGCCGCTGGAGCTGATGCTCATCACCGGCATGTCTGGCTCTGGCAAATCAGTCGCGCTGCGTGCCCTGGAAGATGCAGGCTACTACTGCGTGGACAATCTGCCACCTGAGCTACTCGCCTCGTTCATCACGCTGGAGCAGCAGCACCATGTGGAGCGCATCGCGATTGCCATGGACGTGCGCAGCGCCACGAGTCTGCCGCAATTGCCCAAGCATCTGGCACAGCTGCGAGAGGCCGGCCATCATGTGAAAACAATTTTTCTGGATTCGAACACCGAAACCTTGGTTCACCGCTTTTCCGAAACGCGCCGCAAGCATCCCCTCTCATCGAACCAAACCGATGATCAGCGCCGCGCCTTGACTGATGCGATTGAGCTGGAGCGTGATCTGCTGGCGCAATTGCGCGAGGATTCGCATGTGATCGACTCCAGCCAAATCCGCAGCACGCAACTGCAAAGCTACATCAAGCAGTTGATCAATGCGCCCGGCAATCAGCTCACACTTGTGTTTGAGTCCTTCGGCTTCAAGCGTGGTATTCCGCTGGATGCGGATTATGTGTTTGATGTGCGGATGCTACCCAACCCGCATTACGACCCGCTGCTGCGCCCGCTCACGGGGCGCGACAAGCCAGTAGAAGATTTTCTGAAAAACGAAGCTGAAGTTCGCGCGATGTTTCGCCAGATACAGGAGTTCATCGCCACTTGGTTGCCCAAACTCGCGCAAGACCATCGCAGCTACGTCACAGTGGCGATTGGTTGCACTGGCGGGCAGCATCGCTCAGTGTTTTTGGTAGAAGAACTGGCTCGCGCGTTTGCCAGAGATCATGTGACATTGCGCCGGCATCGCGAGATGGATGCGGGTTTGTTTGCGCAGAGCATCTTGTGACTTTTTTTTGAAGCGTTTTAGGCAGTGAGCCGGCATAGAATATGCGCTAAATGCTATATTTTTGATAGCGATTGCTGCGTGATGGTCGAGAGTGTGCCACGCGTGGTGATCACTTCGGGGCTGATGATGAGTTCCATCACCGTTCCTTGCTTTTCCTTCAAGCGTGCCAAAGCCGCGATCAATTCATTTTCAAATTCATCGCTGTGCGTGATGCGCACGCCGTGGTAGCCGTAGCCCTCGGCCAACTTGGCGAAATCTGCGCCACGAATGTCTGAACCACTCACGCGCTGCGGATATTCGCGCTCTTGGTGCATGCGGATCGTGCCATACGTGCCGTTGTTGAGCACCAGCACGATGCTGGCTGCGCCGTGAGCCGTGGCGGTGGACAGCTCCTGCCCTGTCATGAGGAAATCGCCGTCGCCTGCAATCGTGAACGCAACCCGCCCCGTCAGGATGTTGGCCGCCACACCTGCGGGCACACCCACGCCCATGCTGCCACTGGTGGGCGCGACCTGGGTTTTATGGCCTTGGGCAAGGCCATAGTGCTGAAAATAGCGGTGCATCCAACTCGCGTAATTGCCTGCGCCATTGGTCAGCACCGCATCTTTCGGCAAATGCTTTTGTAGCAGCTGGACGATGCGTGGCATGTTGATGTGGCCCAACTGTCCACCTTCGTTGTCAAACAATAAGCCGGGCAGCTTTTGCGGCTCAATCCATTGCCGAAATTGGGTATTCGCCGGCATAGAATCAGCGCTCCATGCTACGGAAATAGGAGCAGTGAGTACTTCGAGACTTCTCGCGGCGGCGTTCATCGTGGCACAAATGGCCAGGTCGGCTTGGTACACGCGGTTCAGCTCTTCAGCGCTGGCATGGATGTGAACCAGCTTTTGCTTCGACTTGGGCGCCTGCAGCAAGGTGTAGCCACCCGTCGTCATCTCGCCCAAGCGCGAGCCGATGGCAATCACCAAATCACTCTCTAGAATGCGCTTGGCCAAGGCAGGATTGATGCCAATGCCCACGTCACCCGCATAAAGCGGATGGTGGTTGTCAAATATGTCTTGAAAACGGAAGGCATTGCACACCGGCAATTGCCAATTCTCAGCAAAGCGCTGCAAGGCCTGCGCGGCCTGTCCCGTCCAGCCGCCGCCGCCGGCAATCACGATCGGGCTTTGACTTTCCAAAAGCATGGAGCGCAAACTGCGCAATGCGCCGGGGTCACTCCAAGCCTGAATGGGCTCGACTTTTGGCAAGGGCCGCGCACAGACTTGTTCAACCAGCATGTCTTCCGGCAAGATCAGCACCACCGGGCCCGGTCTACCGTTCATCGCGGTGGCAAAAGCACGCGCCATGTATTCTGGGAGGCGGCTGGCCTCATCAATGCGCTCCACGCGTTTGCAAATTGGTTTGAAGAACCCAAAAAAATCCATCTCCTGAAATGCCTCACGATCTCGCATCTCGCTGCCCACATCGCCCACGAGCAACACCAGGGGCGTGGAATCTTGAAACGCGGTATGCAGCCCAATCGACGCATTCGTAGCGCCCGGACCGCGAGTAACCAGACACACACCGGGTCGCCCCGTGAGTTTGCCCGCCGCTTCGGCCATGAACGCTGCGCCGCCTTCATGGCGGCAGGTGACAAAGCGGATTTGCTTTGAATGCTCTGCAAATCCATCCAGTACCGCCAAGTAACTTTCCCCCGGCACACCAAAAGCGTGCGTCACGCCCTGTTCGATCAAACATTGCACCAGCAAATGGCCACTGAGGATGGGAAGAATCTTTTCAGGCATCATGGAGCAATTATGCAAGCTACAATTGGCCTAGCTTGGAGAGAATTCTTCATTGAATCGCCGAAGGCGCAGCTCCTTGAAGGAGTGAACGCTCAGGCAAAAGGACAAGCAATGAAGGCCGCAAGGTTTTCACATTCTGTTGGAGAGAGGCTGCATGCAAAGTGCAGCCCACCGAAGGGGCAAGTGGCTTGCATATCAGGCTTTGAATCTCTCAGGTAAAGCGGACAACAGGGTTCCATCGCTCGGAAGCTTTCCCGGGTGCACTGGTGTTTGGAGCCCTGCCTTGTCGGATACTGATTTACTCACCACACCTTTGAATGCGTTGCACACCGAACTTGGCGCGCGCATGGTGCCGTTTGCGGGCTATTCGATGCCCGTGCAATACCCAGCAGGCCTCATGGCTGAGCATGCGCACACGCGCAACGCAGCAGGCTTGTTTGATGTGTCTCACATGGGCCAGTTGGTGTTGCGTGGCGCAGATGCGGCTGCCGCTTTTGAATCGCTGATTCCCATGGACGTAATCGATCTGCCGGTGGGTAAGCAGCGCTATGGTTTGCTACTCAACGATGCGGGTGGCATCATGGACGATCTGATGTTCATCAAGCGCAGCTCTGCGCCGAACGCAAACGACCAAGAAATTTTCGTGATCGTCAACGGCGCGTGCAAATCAGGCGACATTGCCCACATGCAAGAGCACATTGGCAAACGCTGCGAGATCGTCACCATGCCCACCCAAGGTTTACTCGCGCTGCAAGGGCCGCAAGCGGTGGCTGCGCTTTCGCGGATCATTCCCGGCGTTGAGAAAATGGTTTTTATGACGGGCGGCTGGTTCAGCTGGCAAGGTGTGGATCTCTTCATCACGCGCAGCGGCTATTCCGGCGAAGACGGTGTTGAAATCTCCGTACCTCGAGGCGAGACAGACCGCTTCGCCCGCGCCCTGCTCGCGTTGCCAGAAGTGAAGCCGATTGGCCTGGGCGCTCGCAATTCTTTGCGCTTGGAAGCAGGCCTTTGCCTGTATGGCAACGACATTGACACGACGACAGATCCGATCGAAGCCGCACTCACCTGGGCGATTCAAAAAGTTCGTCGTGCCGAAGGCGCACGCGAGGGTGGCTTCTTAGGCGCTACTAAATTGCTAGCATATAGTGCAATGGCTACGCCGGGTAGTGGCATAAAACCTTCAAGAAAACGGGTTGGACTCATTGCGCAAGAGCGCATTCCTGTGCGCGATGGAACGGAGCTGTTCAGCGTCGATGGAGCCCCAATTGGCAAAGTAACCAGCGGCTTGCTCGGGCCCACGATCAACGAACCAGTGGCGATGGGCTACGTCGCAGCAGACTTCGCCGCCAACGACACCCTCGTCCACGCCATGGTGCGCGGCAAACCCGTTCCCATGAAAGTCATCCCCATGCCTTTCGTGCCCCAGCGCTATTACCGAGGAAACTAATTGGGTTCTGACCCCAATTAACCAACACATTCGATTCAATTTTTAGGAGAAAACTTATGACGATGAAATACACCGAAGACCATGAGTGGTTGAAAGTTGAGGGCGATACGGCCGTCGTGGGCATTACGCATCACGCGCAAGATGCTTTGGGCGATGTGGTGTTTGTGGATTTACCTGAAGTCGGTAAAGCCTATGCGCAGAAAGATGTTGCTGGCGTGGTGGAAAGCGTCAAGGCTGCGGCTGACGTCTACATGCCAGTGACTGGCACGGTGACGGAAGTCAATGAAGCGCTGCGCGCCGACCCTGCTTTGGCGAATTCCGATCCGCTGGGTGCGGGCTGGTTTTTTAAAGTCAAGCTGTCGGATACAGGGCAGTTGGCTGCGCTGATGGACGAAACGGCTTACACGGCGTTTGAGAAAA
>JBJTSL010000418.1:0-4358 GCA_046076625.1 Allobrachymonas sp. | reverse complement strand
CTACGGCTTGTCAAAATCCTATGGCGAGGATTTATCGCGTTTTTACTTTGATCGCTATGGCGTCCAGTCGGCCTGCATACGCATTGGCTCTTCGTTTCCAGAAGCGAAAGATCGCCGCATGCTGGTGACGTGGCTGAGCTACCGCGATTTGACGGAGCTGATTCGCTGCTGTTTGTTTGCCGACAAGCTGGGCCACACCATCGTCTATGGCATGTCGGACAACCGTGACAAGTGGTGGGACAACACGCATGCCGCGCATCTGGGCTTTAAGCCGCAAGACAATTCCGAGCCATTTCGCGCCAAGGCAGAGGGTTTGCCGCCATTGGCCGATGACGACCTGGCGCGCATCTACCAAGGCGGCGCGTTTGTGAAGATGGGGCCATTTGAATGAGGCGTGCACACTCATGAAAGCCGAGCTGGTGCTTGATGTGCGCAACGCCGTGGGGGAAAGCCCGGTGTGGAGTGTGGAGCAGCAGGCCTTGCATTGGGTGGACATTCCTGCCAAAACCCTGCATCGCATGGATGCGGCAGGTCAACTCAACACTTGGCAGGCCAGCGAAATGATCGGCTGCATCGCGCCGCATGCGGCGGGCGGCTGGATTGCGGGTTTGGAAAGCGGGGTTTTCCATCTGCAGCTGCAAGCAGATGAAAGCGTGCAAGAAAGCTTGCTCGCGGCGCATGCCCACAGCAAGAGCGGCATGCGCAGCAACGATGGCCGCTGCGACCGCCAAGGCCGCTTATGGCTCGGCACCATGCTGATGAATATGGCTGATAGCCGGCAAGAAGGCTGCGTTGTATGCTATCAAAAAAGTAGTCAATTGCGCAGATGCATCGAAGGTGTGTACACCGCCAATGGGTTGGCCTTCAGTCCTGATGGGCGTACGATGTACCACAGCGACTCGCATCCCAAATCACAGTTGATCTGGGCTTGGGATTTCGATATCGAATCCGGCACGCCTTCCAAGCGCCGAGTATTTGTGGACATGAACCAGCATCCCGGACGGCCCGATGGCGCGGCCGTGGATGAAGACGGTTGCTACTGGATTTGCGGCAACGATGCGGGCCTGATTCACCGCTTCACGCCACATGGCAAGCTAGATCAATCGTTTGAAGTCCCGGTGAAAAAGCCCGCCATGTGTGCGTTCGGTGGCGCAGACATGAAAACCCTCTATATCACTTCCATCCGCCCTGCTAATGTGGATCTGTCAGACCAGCCCTTGGCAGGTGGTTTGTTTGCGCTTCGCCCCGGCGTGCGCGGTTTGCCTGAACCAGTTTTCCAACCCTGAGTATCAAGAAGGAGACTCACCATGAAGTTGTTTCGTCGCACCCTGATTGCTTCTGCCATGCTGGTGCCCCTGGCCGGTATGGCACAAAACATCGTGCTCAAGTCACACGACACCCATCCCGCTGGATATCCCACTGTGGTCGCCATCGAGAGCATGGGCAAGAAGCTGGATGCTGCTACGCAAGGCCGCATCAAGATTCAAACCTTTCCCGGCGCTGTGCTCGGTCAAGAAAAAGAAGCCGTGGAGCAAACCCAGCTTGGCGCGATTCAAATCGCCCGCATTTCTCTGGGCGTGATGGGGCCAGTGGTCAATGAGGTGAACGTGTTCAACATGCCTTTTGTCTTCCGCAACGAGGCGCATATGCGCGCGGTGATTGATGGCCCCATTGGTCAAGAGATTCTCGACAAGGTGACGGCCAGCCCGGCGCGGCTCGTGGGCTTGGGCTTTATGGATGGTGGCTCGCGCAGCCTCTACACGAAGAAAAAAGTCACCAAACCTTCTGATTTGCAAGGTCAGAAAGTGCGCATGATGGGCAACCCGCTCTTCGTTGACACGATGAATGCGATGGGTGGCAATGGCATCGCTATGGCTTATGGGGAAGTGTTTACTGCTTTGCAAACGGGTGTGATTGATGGTGCCGAAAACAACCCGCCGAGCTATTTCACCGCCAATCACTTCAGTACGCCCGCGAAGTTTTATGCGCAGACCAATCACCTGATCATTCCTGAAATTTTTGTGATGTCCAAAGTGGCTTGGGACAAGCTCACACCGGCTGATCAAGCTTTGATCAAGCGCCTCTCGCGCGAAGCCCAACTGGAGCAGCGCAGCCTGTGGGATAAGGCTGTAGAAGAGAATGTGGCCAAGCTCAAAGCCGCTGGCGTGGAGTTCGTGGCGGTGGATCAAAAGCCGTTCTTCGATGCAACGGCACCAGTGCGTGCTAAATATGGCGAGAAGCTTCTGGATCTGATGAAGCGCGTGGAGGCGACGCGCTGATTGGGTATCAACCACTGTGCATGGATTGGGCTCTTGGCGTGATGCCAAGAGCCTCGCTTGAGAAGAAACACAACATGAAAAACGCTTTTCTGCGCTTCAATGATGCGATCTATTTGGTCTGCATTTGGATTTCGGGCCTGTCTATCGCGGTCATGTCGCTCATCATCCCTTGGGGGATTTTCACCCGTTATGTGCTGGGTACTGGATCGCAGTGGCCAGAGCCGATTGCGATTTTGTTGATGGTGGTTTTCACCTTCCTGGGTGCTGCGGCAGGCTATCGCGCTGGTGCGCACATTGCCGTGGGCATGCTCACGGAGCGCCTGCCCGAACAGCTGCGGTCCCTTCTTGCCAGGTTGGTCACCCTGTGCATGGCTGTCGTGGCGGCATTCATGGGTTGGTATGGCACGAAGCTGTGTATTGCGCTCTGGGGGCAAGGCATCAGTGAGTTGCCTTGGCTACCTGTCGGGGCCACGTATCTCCCCGTGCCGATTGGCGGCGTGATTACCTTGTGTTTTGTGATTGAGTATCTGTTGTATGGCTCGCAAGCCAAGCGGGATGTGGTGACCTACGACCACGAGCGGATGGAGGCAAGCTGATGGATGCTTTTGTACTTTTGGGCAGCTTTGTCGCGCTCATGCTGATCGGCATGCCCGTGGCTTATGCCATGGGCTTGGCTGCAGTTCTAGGCGCATTGTGGATCGACATTCCACTGGATGCGCTGATGATCCAAATTGCTTCGGGTGTGAACAAGTTTTCCCTGCTGGCGATCCCGTTCTTCGTGCTTGCGGGTGCGATCATGGCCGAAGGAGGCATGAGCCGGCGACTGGTTGCGTTTGCGCAAGTGCTGGTGGGATTTGTGCGCGGTGGTTTATCGCTTGTGAATATTTTGGCTTCTACTTTCTTTGGCGCGATTTCAGGTTCGTCGCTGGCTGATACGGCCTCGATTGGCTCGGTGATGATTCCTGAGATGGAGAAAAAGGGTTATCCGCGAGACTTTGCCACGGCCGTGACGGTGAGTGGCAGTGTGCAAGCCATCCTGATTCCGCCCAGCCATAACGCGGTGATTTATTCATTGGCCGCGGGTGGCGGTGTGTCCATCGCTGCGCTGTTTCTCGCCGGCGTGTTGCCGGGCCTATTGCTGGGCTTGACACTGGCCATCATTTGCCTCTTCATCGCGAAGAAACGCAATTTCCCAAAAGGTGAAGCGATCCCGCTCAAGCAGGCTTTGAAAATCTGCGTCGATGCGCTTTGGGGTTTGATGACGATGGTGATCATCTTGGGCGGCATCTTGAGCGGCGTGTTCACCGCCACAGAGTCTGCCGCAATTGCGGTTGTCTGGGCATTTTTTGTCACGATGTTCATCTACCGCGACTACAAGTGGAAAGACCTGCCCAAGCTGATGCACCGCACCGTGAAAACGCTGTGCATCGTGATGATTCTGATTGGCTTTGCGGCAAGTTTTGGCTACATCATGACCCTGATGCAAATCCCGCTCAAGATCACCACGATGTTTACACAGCTCTCCGACAACCGCTACGTGATTTTGTTTTACATCAATATTTTGTTGCTGTTCTTGGGCACGTTGATGGACATGGCGCCGCTGATTCTGATCATGACGCCGATCTTGCTGCCTGTGGTCAAACTGCTGGGTGTGGACCCTGTGCATTTCGGCATGATCATGATGGTGAATTTGGGCATTGGCTTGCTCACACCGCCGGTTGGTGGCGTGTTGTTTGTGGGCGCTGCAATAGCCAAACTACCCATTGAAACCGTGACGCGCGCCTTGCTGCCATTTTTTGCGGCCCTGCTGTTGGTGTTAGCTGCCGTGACTTATGTGCCCGCTCTGTCGCTGTGGTTGCCGGGCTTGATCCTGTCCAAATGAGATTTTTTTGCCCCTAAACTTGACAAAATCAATCGAGTAAACGACATCCATTGCCTTTTTCAATAAAGGGCATTGAAGGGAGCAATTAGACCTTGAGGTGAACTGCGGTTAACGTATGCCTTCCTTGAATGTGGTCAAGGCAAACGTTTGTCAAACTTTAGGAGAAACCCATGGCAGCACTCAAAGGCTCCAAAACG
>JBJTSL010000417.1:0-3964 GCA_046076625.1 Allobrachymonas sp. | reverse complement strand
GAAGGGAAATCAGCAATACCCCGGCATAGAATCTGCGCGGATTGCTATCAAAAAATGACTTCTTTTCTCAGGGCCTGTGACCCAGTGCGACAGAGATCTCATGCGCCGTGGCCTCTAGGCGAGGCAGCCAGTCTTCGCTCAAACGGTCAGCCGGGGCGGAAATTGACAAGCCGGCCACCAGCTTGGCTTGGTCGTCGTAAATGCCCGCAGCCATGCAGCGCACGCCGAGCTCCAACTCTTCGTTGTCTCGGGCGGTGCGGTATTGACGGCATTTGGAGAGTTCGCGCTCCAGCACGGGCAACTGCGTGATGCTGTTCTTTGTTTGTCCAGCCAAGCCCGTGCGTGTGGCGTATTGACGCACGCGGGCGGCGTCGTCAAAAGCGAGGAACAGCTTGCCCACTGAGGTGAGGTGCAGCGGCGCTCGGCCGCCAATGGCGCGCACGACTTGCATGCCGCTGCGCTCGCTGTAAGCCCGCTCCACATAGACGATTTCATCGCCTTGGCGCACCGACAGATTCACCGTTTGTTGGGTGAGCTTGTGCAGCTCGCGCATGGCCGGCAGGGCGGCATCGCGCACATTCAAGCGGCCTTTGACCAAATTGCCCAACTCCAAAAGCCGCAGGCCCAGACGATAGCTGCCAGATTCTGGCCGATCGACCATGCGGCCCAGCGCCAAATCGTTCAGGATGCGGTGCGCTGTGGAAGGGTGCAGGCCGGTTTTTTCGCTGATTTCTTTGAGCGAAATCGCTTCTTCGCGCGAAGAAAGCACCTCAAACAGCGCAAACATGCGCTCGATCACTTGGATGGTGGGGGTGGTGGAGGGTGTTTTTTTCACGCCGATATCTTATCTGGTGAAATCTTGGCGCGAGAAATTTTGTCTGGTGAAATGCCCGGTGACTTCATCCACACGCCGCCAACGAGCAGCTCATGCGGGCCAAACTGGGCTTTGTAGGTCATCTTCGGGCTGCCATCGATCCAATAGCCGAGATACACATGCGGAAGACCGAGTTGCTTGGCTTGTGCAATTTGCCAGAGAATGGAATACGTGCCATACGAGCAACCCGCATCGGGCTCGTAAAACGTGTAGACCGCGGATATACCGCTGGACAGCACATCCAAAATTGTGACCATTTTGAGCGCTCCGAGCTCGCCTTCAGGTGCGTGAGCAGGGGCAGGCTCGCGAAACTCGACCAAGCGCGAATTCACGTGGCTTTGCAGCAGGAACTGGGTGTATTGGTCGATGCTGTCGTGGTCCATGCCGCCGCCGGCGTGCCGCCCATTTTGGTAGCGCAAATAAAGTTGGTAATGCTCGGGCACGAAGCCAAGTTTCAAGACGCGAACCTGCAAATGCGCGTGCTGCTTGTGGGCGCGGCGCTGGCTGCGCGTGGGCTTGAAATCACCGGCTTTCACGCGCAGTGGCGTACAGGCAGTGCAGCCATCGCAGTAGGGCCGATAGGTGAACATGCCACTGCGCCGAAAGCCGCCCGCCACGAGTTCGGAATAGGCCTCGTTATGAATCAAATGGCTGGGCGTGGCCACTTGGGAGCGCGCCACCTTGGCCGGCAAATAGCTGCACGGATACGGCGCCGTGGCGTAGAACTGCAAGGTCTGGAGCGGTAAATCCTTGAGCAGCGTCATGAGGGCAGGTTTTGGCTGGGTGCCGCAGAGATTCAGGGAATGCTGAATGGATTCAAGCGAGCGTCCAAGAGTTTCCATTCTACGGATTGGGCATCGAGTTTTGAAGGCCAGACGACTTGTTTCTCTAGCGCAGCTTGGCGCACTTGCTCACAAAACAACGCCCTGGGTATTTCGCCTGCCCCGAGCGACGCCAAGTGCGCGGTGTTTTGCTGGCAATCAATGAAATTCACGCCTTGCCCAAGACAAATGCAGACCAAAGCGCAGAGGGCGAATTTGGATGCATTGGCTTCGCGCGCAAACATGGATTCACCAAATACCGCGCGACCGACCACCGTGCCGTACAAACCGCCAATCAGTGTGTCTTTCGCCCAAGTTTCCACGGTGAACGCATGGCCCGCATGGTGCAAATCGGTGTACGCGGTTTGCATTTCCGGCACGATCCAGGTGCCGCGCTGCCCTTCGCGTGGCGCATTCGCGCAAGCGGCAATCACGGCAGAAAAATCGTGGTTGATGCGGATTTCGCAGCCCGGCGTAGCCAAAAAAGTGACCAAAGCTTTGCGCAGGCTGCGGTGCAATTTGAAGTCCACGAGGCGCAGCACCATTCTCGGATCGGGGCTCCACCAAAGAATCGGCTGGCCCGCGCTGTACCAAGGAAAAATGCCTTGGGAGTAAGCCGCTTGAAGCCGAGTAACGCTCAGATCGCCACCCGCTGCCAACAACCCGGGCGCAGGATCGCGCTCGCCCCAAGCCTGTTCAACCGGCGGAAATTCGTCGCCGTGCTCAAGCCAAGGCGGGCGGGATGGCGAAGCGGGCTGCTGCATAGGCTGATTTTGCAGGTTTTTAGCAACAAATTCTGAACCCCGAGTTACTACCAAAACATGAGCAATCCACGCAGATTTCATGCCGGCGAACGGCCCAAAATGCTTCAAAAAGCGGGGGTTGTGACTTTGTTTGCGAATCGCAGTGAAGTTTTGTGTGTTTTTTCACACGCAACTTCACAGGTTTGGCCTATATTGCAATGAGGTGTAAATGCGCCCGGCTTTTGTCGGGTGGGCGTTTATGCAGCCGAGCAGTTCAACCTGAACCCGAGACACGTTAGAAAAATGATGAACATCAACCGAACGCCTCCACCCATGCGGTTGCCCGGCGGTCAACGCGTGCAGTTGCGCGGAGCAGCGCCACCTGCGAGACGCGCGCGCCACAGCCGCTTCATGGCGCATGGCCTGAGCTACGCCTTGGCCAGTGCCTTCAACGCTGCATCGCAACGCGCTGCCAACACCTTGGCTCGCTTGAGCCTCACCTTGGCAGGCCTGGCCAGCTTGCAGGCACAGAGCCAAGCGCAGACGGCCAATTTGCCGCAAGGCGGCGTGGCCGTGCATGGCGCTGCCACGATGCAGCAAAACGGCACGACGCTCAACGTCAACACCACCAACGGCTCCGGCAACCGCAGCATCATCAACTGGCAGTCTTTCAACGTTGGCGCTGGCCACACGACGAATATCAACCAACCTAATGCGGCTTCCAGCAGCCTAAACCGCGTCGTCACCAACGTGCCCAGCCAAATTCACGGCACGCTGCGCTCCAACGGCCAGGTGATCTTGGTCAATCAAAACGGTATCGCAGTGGGCGCGGGCGGTGTGGTCGATACCGCTGGTTTTACTGCCTCCACGCTCAATATTTCCGATGCCGATTACAAAGCCAAACGACTGCGTTTTGAAGGCAATTCGCTCTCAGGCGGCGTGCAAGTTGATGGCGTGATTCGCTCGCAAAACGGCGATGTGGTGCTTTTTGCACCGAATGTGGCCACTGGAAAAGATGCGTTCGTGAAAGCCGACAACGGCAACGTCATCGTTGGCGCGGGCCAGAGCGTGGAAGTGACCGGGCGTGGGCTCGAAGGTGTGAAATTCCTGATCCAAAGCGCTGACAACAAAGCCATCAACCTTGGCACGCTGCAAGGCAATGCTGTCGGCGTGTTCGCCGGCACGCTGCGCCACAGTGGCGTGATTTCTGCGCAGACTGCCACGATGGAAGGCGGCCGCGTGGTGCTGCGGGCGGTGAAAGATGTGGAAATCGTTAAAGATGCAACACTGGCCAAAGCACCTGTGATTGAAGCCAACGGCGGCGTGAATGCTGCGGGCGTGGCACAAAAGGGCGGCAGCATTCAGATCGAATCCAATCAAGGCAATGTGACGATTGGTGCAGGAAGCTCCATCACCGCGAATGCAGCGTATTTAGGCCAAAATCAGCCACACGCCGGCATCAATGCTGCAGGGGGTGCTATTGAAATAATAGCGAATCAAGGCCGCGTCGTCACTGAAGCTGGGAG
>JBJTSL010000416.1:0-4153 GCA_046076625.1 Allobrachymonas sp. | reverse complement strand
CAAAAAACACCGTCAAGGCAAAGCGAGCTCTGCCTTTGCTGTAGAGATATTTTTCACTGTCTTGCCGATAGGCGGGGACGGCGGACGCTGCCGATGCATTGCTCATGATGTGTCTCGCTTTATATAGTCAGCAGAAATATTGGCGCGAAGTGCCCGCCTTTTGGGCGAGCCCTGTACATCATTGCTCCATGGTCATACCCAGTCGTTTGACAATGGATGTTTCGCGCGTGATGTCGCGCGCCAGCTGCGCGCCAAAGGCCGCTGGCGATTCAGAAATATCCGGCATGCTTCCCGTGCTTTGCACAAACTTGCGTACTTCCTCGTTTTGCATCGCGGTTTTCAAGGCTGACTCAACGCGAGCGACAAGGTCATCAGGCGTATCAGCATGCATCATGAAACCGCCCCAAGCCGTGAAGGCGTAATCGCTGCCGCCGCCGCTCTCCGCCACCGTTGGCAAATCGGGAAGCAGCGCGACGCGCCGTGGCGTCGTGACCGCCAACGCGCGAAGCTTGCCCGCGCGAACGAGCTGCACGGCCGCACCAAGAACACCGATCGTCATATCAATTTGGCCGCCTAGGATCGCATTGATGGATTCCACCGCGCCCTTGAACGGCACCAAAGTGGTTTTGAAGTTCTTGGTGGTCTCTTCCAAGTACTCAACGGCCAAATGCGCAGCTGAGCCGGGGCCCGCCGTGCCGCAATTGACCTTACCAGGATTGGCTTGGACAAACTTGATCAGATCGCCCATGGTCTTGTGCGGAGACTCTGCTGACACCAACACCACGAAAGGCGACGAGCTCAAGCGAACCACCGGTTTGAGCTCTCTAAGCAACGGAAAACGCGGATTCATCGCCGCCAATGTGACATGACCAGAGGTGGCATAGACCAACGAGTGACCGTCTGCCGCACCCTGCGAGACGGCGCGTGCGCCCAACAGCCCCGAGGCACCGGGCCGGTTTTCCACGGTGAAGGTGGCACCTGACAGCTGTGCACCTAGTTGCTGAGCGATGACACGGGAAAATCCATCGGGCGGACCACCGGCCGGATAGGGCACCACCAAGCGAACCGGTCTGCTCGGCCAAGCGCTTTGCGCCGAAGCCCAACTAGGCAAGGCCATGCCGACCAGACCAGCCAAAAGAATTTGCCGACGTTGAAAAAGTGGTGCATTTTGATTCATAGTGACCTCCTTTGATGATGAACGTTAATCCAGCTGGGCCAGCGCTTCCGGTCGATTCGTCAAACTGTCGGGCGCTTGAGCGCCGGGTTCAATCCGGACACTGCGGATACTCCCGTTGAACGTAAAGGCGCCTCGATCGGCGTACGCTGGTGAGCTTTTGCGTTTGCGGTCCAAGCCAACATCAATGCCTTCGCCAGAAACCCGCAAAAAGCAAGGGCTCATGTCCAGCTCGCCCATCGGCTTTCCATTCAAGCGCAGTTTGCCAAGACCCTGCCTTTGCCCCTTGGCCACGTGATCCAGCTCGAGTTCAAATGAGCCTTCGCCAATGGACGTGCTCAAGTGGCGAAGCACCTTGCGCCCCGCGCGAAAGCTCACGCTCAATTGACCATCCATCACATAGGCAGCCAATCCGTTCATGTGGTCGCCAATCGCAAAGATCACGCCCTCGGGTTGGGTCGGACATTCAAAGCAACAGTTCAGCTTGAAATCCCGGTCGCTGATCAGGGCGCTGATCGCGGCTGGAGCGATGGTTTCCGTGCCGGGGTAATACTCCCGAGCCTGCGAGTAGGCCTGCACCCAATACGGCGAGAGTGCCAGCACCCTGCGCGGATCACGGTTGTCTAGCGGGTACACATGATTGGTTTTCGCGTCGGCTTCAAACAACTGGATCAACTCCAGTAGCTTGCCACTATGGCTGGCGGCTAGGTTGTCGCACTCAGTGGGATCAAGGCGCAGATTAAAGAGTGTCCAGCGATCCACATCAATGGGCTGACCGGGTGGCTGCAGGGAGGCGATTTTCCACACATCATCGCCTTGCACGGCGATATAGCCCCGGTTACCTTCAAGCTCATAGTATTGCTGGGTACGAAGGCTCTTGGCTTTCGGCTCGCTGAGCGTGGCGGCAAAGCTCACGCCATCCAAACCGCGCGTGGCAAAGCCATTGAACTGCGCCGGATAGCTTTGCCCCAGCACATCCAGCAATGTGGGCAGGACATCGCTCACGTGTACCCATTGCTCACGCAGCGCCCCGCCGTCTTTCACACGATCAGGCCAACTCAGCACCATTGGCACCCGGATGCCTCCGTTCATGGGGGTGCGCTTGTAAAAGCGAAACGGGGTGTTGGACGCTTGCGCCCAAGCCACGGGATAGGCGGGGTAAGAGTCTGCGCCGCCTAGTTGCCCCGCCTGAAGCAGTTCCATGGGCAGGTTCGGGTCTTCCTTCTGCGTGACACGCTTTTCAAAGATATTGGCCGCGCCGTCTGGCCCGCCAATCGAGGAGGCGCCGTTGTCCGACGTGAGCAGCAACAAGGTGTTGTCCCATTGACCTAATGCCTTGAGTTCGGCGACCAAACGCCCCACATTGGCGTCGATGTTTTCCACCATCGCAGCGTAGATTTGCATGTAGTGCGCCATCAAGGGGCGTTTCTCTGCGGGGATGTCCTCCCAACTCGGCACGCCCGGTGAACCAGCCGGTAGGCGCCAATGCTCAGGCAACAGGCCCATGGCTTTTTGGCGGGCACAGCGCGCGATGCGAATCGCATCCCAGCCCGCGTCGTACATACCTTGGTAGGCTGCGATGTCTTCGCTGCGGGCTTGCAGCGGCACATGAGGCGCGTTGTGCGCTAAATAGAGGAAAAAGGGGCGGTCCGGTGCCGCGCTGCGATGGCCTCTGAGATAGCGAATGGCGCGGCTGGTCCAGTCGTCGGAGCTGTAGTAGCCACTGGGGTATTCATCAATCGGCAGAAACTCGTTGCCCTCGATCAAATGGCCGGGTGCAAAGAAATTGGTTTCTGCACCGAGAAAGCCATAGTAGCGATCAAAGCCGCGCTGCAGGGGCCAAGCGCTGCGATCCGATGCACTGGTGGCCTTGTGATCGTCCACGTTGTGCCACTTGCCAACGCCATAGGTGCGATAGCCCATGTGGCGCAGGATTTCGGCAATCGTGGGCGCATCCGCACTAATTTCACCCGCTTGATAGCCGGGGTAGCCGGGATCTGCGTGGGTGAGCCAGCCGCAGCCCACGGCATGCGGATTTTTCCCGGTGAACATCGAGGCGCGAGCGGGTGTGCACATGGGCACGGTGGTGTATTGCGTGTAGCGCAAGCCGCCTGCGGCCAAGGCATCGATATGGGGCGTACGGATTTCGCTGCCAAAGCAACCAAAATCAGAAAAGCCCAGATCGTCCAGCAAGATCACCACCACATTCGGACTGCCTTCTGCGGGCAAAACGGGCTCGCGCCACCAAGGAGTGCTGTCTTTGAGCGTTTTGCCTATTTTGGCTTGATGCCCTGAAGCAGCGCCGCCGCGGGTCACCTCAGGCTTGGTACTCATGGATTTCATACCTGCGCCTCCAAGCAATTCTGAGCGACGCGTTCGCCGATCACGATACAAATCGCGTTGGTATTGGTGGCCGCAATGCTGGGGCAAACCGAGCCATCGGCCACGCGCAAGCCCTGCACGCCATGCACACGCAATTGCGCATCCACTACGGAGGAGAAGGCATCCGCGCCGATGCGGCATGTGCCCAAGGGGTGATAGGCGGTAGCTCCCGTGGCGCGCAAATAGGCCACGAGAGACTCATCACTGGTAGCGCTGCCGCTGGGGCGGATTTCCTCCAGCAGGTATTTTGAGAGCGCTGGCGTGGCCGCCAATTGACGCGACATCTTGAGTGCGCGCAGGCAGGCTTCGATGTCGCGAGCGTCCGAAAAATGGTTAGAAATCATGCGTGGATCGGCCTGCGGGTCGCGCGAGCTGATGTGGCAACTGCCCCGCGAATACGGGCGGATTTGGAACGATGCCAAGGTTGCTCCCGGATGATCGTCCAAGGCCACGCGCGCCTTGCCTCGGTTGCCCGGTGTAGAGACTTGCTGGATCTGTAGCTTGACTTCTGCTTTGTACGGGTCTTCGCCTGGCAAAGGCACAAAGGCTTGCGCCGTGATGGAGTTGCTGGCCATGGGGCCTGAACGGGTGGTAAAC
>JBJTSL010000415.1:0-2136 GCA_046076625.1 Allobrachymonas sp. | reverse complement strand
CAAAGTCTTCGCGGGCTTGTTCAACATCATTCAGACGCTGTTTGAGGTGGATATTCAACGCGATGAAGCGCCGGTGTGGAATCCGAAGGTGGAGTTTTATGCGTTGATGCGTGGTGATCAAAAGATCGCGCAGTTCTACTTGGACACGCCAGCGCGAGACGGCAAGCGAGGTGGCGCGTGGATGGACGATGTGCGTGCGCGCTGGTTGCGCCCTGACACTGGCGCTCTGCAAATCCCCGTCGCGCATCTGGTCTGCAATTTCGCCGATGGTGTGGACGGCAAGCCCGCCCTGCTCACGCACGATGATGTGATCACGCTGTTTCACGAATTCGGCCATGGCCTGCACCACATGCTCACGCAGGTCAACGAGCGCGATGTGAGCGGCATCAGCGGTGTGGAGTGGGATGCGGTGGAGCTGCCCAGCCAGTTCATGGAAAACTTTTGTTGGGAATGGGATGTGCTCAAACATATGACGGCGCATGTGGACACCGGCGCACCGCTGCCTCGTGAGTTGTTTGACAAGATGCTCGCCGCCAAAAATTTCCAAAGCGGCTTGCAAACCATTCGCCAGATTGAATTTGCACTGTTTGACATGCTGATGCACATGGAGGCAGACGGCACCCAGGCCGAGCCACTGCAAGTTTCGACAGCTGTGCACAAAGAAGTCGGCGTGTTGCCCAGACCACAAGAGGTGCGTACCCCCAACAGCTTCGGCCATGTGTTCTCCGGCGGCTATGCGGCAGGTTACTACAGTTACAAATGGGCCGAATTGCTGTCTGCCGATGCCTATGCCGCGTTTGAAGAGGCGGCTGCGAAAAGCGGCCAAAGTGCCGCAGCCCAAGTGGAAACGGGGCGTCAGTACCGCCGTGAGGTGCTGGAAGTGGGCGGCAGTCGGTCAGCCGCAGAGAGCTTTGCCGCGTTCAGAGGCAGAGCGCCGCAATTGGATGCCCTCTTGCGACACAGCGGCATGGCCTGATACCATTGCCTGCAGTTCCAATGCATCTTGTTTATTTCGAGGTCACTATGAAAAAGGTAGCATTCAGCGCAGTTTTCATGGCGGCGATCGCCAGTTTTTCATCGCAAATTGCGGCCCAGCAGATGTACCGCATCGTTGGCCCGGATGGGCGCGTGACATTCAGTGATCAACCTCCCCCGCCCACGGCCAATGTCAAGGTGACCACAGGACGTAGTGGCAATTTCAACGAAAGCAGCGCAGCCGGCGGCGCACTGCCTTTTGAGTTGCGCTCCATCGTGCAGCGTTTCCCAGTCACCGTCTACACCGGCAAAGATTGCGGGCCATGCGAAACAGCACGCAATTTGCTGCGCAACCGTGGCGTGCCCTTCACAGAGCGCACGATTGAATCACAAGAAGATGCTGAATCACTCAAACGCATCAGCGGCGACACCAGCCTACCCTTTGCCACCATTGGCGGCCAGCAGCTCAAGGGCTTCTCCGATGTCGAGTGGACGCAGTTTCTGGATGCTGCGGGCTACCCAAAAACCTCACAACTTCCAGCCAGCTACCGCAACCCAGCACCTGCGCCCTTAGTCGCTCGCGCTGCTCCCGCGCCAGCCCCCGCGCCTGCCGCCGCAGCACCAGCACCTGCGCCAGCGTCTGAGCCTGTCGTCAATCCCGGTAATCCAACGAACATTCGTTTTTAACACCGCCCCAGGAATTGCTACTGAAATCGTAGCAATCTAAGCAGAAATGATGCCGGGGAGTGGCTGAAAACGCTCAAAAACTGAGCGTTTTCACACCCTGCGCTGTGCCCAATAAGCACACCTGCGCTTTTTGGTGAGCAAACACGCCAACCGTGATCACGCCCGGCCATTGGTTGATTTCAGATTCAAACGCGAGCGGGTTTTTGATTTGTAAGCCCGTTACGTCAAGAATGTGTTGACCGTTGTCAGTCACCAGCGGTGCGCCGTCCTTCAATCGTAGCTTGGCAGTACCTCCGTGGGCTGCAAACAGCGCCGAAATGCGCTGTGCTGCCATCGGGATCACCTCCACCGGCAGGGGAAATGCCCCCAGCGTTTGCACCAGCTTGCTTTCATCGGCGATACAGACGAATTTTTTGGACAGGGCGGCTACGATCTTCTCTCGCGTGAGCGCTGCGCCGCCACCTTTGACCATAT
>JBJTSL010000414.1:0-2568 GCA_046076625.1 Allobrachymonas sp. | reverse complement strand
GCTAGTTTTTAAGAAGAGATTTTTTGAACGCAGAGGACGCGAAGGATTCGCAGGGGGCGCAACCTTCGCGTCCTCTGCGTTCGAATTGAATTCCGTATTCCTCCGTTAAAACCATGACACGCACACGCCGAACACTCCTCCTCACTATACTTGCCGCGCCTTTAGCATCGCTCGCCAAGAATCAAGGCGTGCTGCTGGCGCAAGATTACAAAAGCGGCATCGATATCCGCCAATTCCTCATCAGCGAAAAGCTCGATGGTGTGCGGGCTCTTTGGGATGGCAAGGTACTCAGATTTCGCAGTGGGCAGCGCATTGCTGCGCCTGCATGGTTCACGGCCAAGCTGCCCGCTATGCCACTCGATGGTGAGCTGTGGCTTGCGCGGGGCAAGTTTGATTTGCTCTCGGGGATCGTGCGCAAAGAGCAACCGATTGACGGCGAATGGCAGCAAGTGAGATACATGGTGTTTGAACTGCCCTCATTGGGTAAAGACGGCTCAATCACATTCGCCCAGCGCAGCGCAGAACTCAAATCTTTGGTGCAAAAAAGCAATTGGCCGCAACTGCAATGGGTGGAGCAATTCAAGCTGCCTGATGAAAAGGCGCTGCAAGCCAAACTCAAAGAAATCACTGCCCAAGGCGGCGAAGGCTTGATGCTGCACAAAGCCGATGCACCGGTCACCACAGGCCGCAGCCCTGTGCTACTCAAGCTCAAGCCCATCTCAGACGCAGAAGGCATCGTCACTGCCCACATCCCCGGCAAAGGCAAATACCAAGGCATGCTCGGCGCTTTGCAAATCAAAACCGACGACGGCATCACCGTCAACATCGGCACCGGCTTCACCGACGAGCAGCGCAAAAACCCACCGCCCATCGGCAGCACCATCACCTACAGCTTTCGCGACAAAACCCCCAGCGGAAAACCGCGCTTTGCCTCGTTCATGCGCGTGCGAATAGCAGGCACGTAAACTTCATTCACTATTAAAATAGTAGCACTCCACGCATATTCCATGCCGGGCTGAGGTCGAAACAGCTTTAAAATAGCGCTTTTACTTGACAGCCAATTCAAGTCTGACCAAAGCCTCCGCCGCCCGGCGTGTGAATTTCAAACACATCGCCTGCTTGCATCGACGCACTGCCGATATGGCCGAGCTCTTCAAGCTTGCCATCGCTTCGCACCACGCGATTGATGCCTACTGCACCAGCATTGCCACCGTTCATACCGAAGGCGGGGTGGATGCGGCCATTGCTCAAGATGCTGGCCGTCATGGGCTCTAAGAACTTCACGCGGCGGATGCCGCCGTTGCCGCCACTCCATTGGCCTGTGCCGCCGGAGCCGCTTCTGATTTCGTAGCTTTCTAGGCGCACAGGGAAGCGGAATTCCAAAACTTCGGGGTCGGTAAGGCGCGAGTTGGTCATGTGGGTTTGCACGACGCTCGTGCCATTGAAGCCGCCTGTGAGTTCGCCGCGTTCATTGAAGATACCGCCTGCGCCGCTGCCGCCGGAGATGGTTTCGTAATACTGATGGCGTTCGTTGCCGAAGGTGAAGTTGTTCATCGTGGGCTGGCTGCCGGCCATGAGGCCGAGAGCGCCATACAGGGCGTTGGTGATGCAAGTGGATGTTTCCACATTGCCTGCCACTACGCTCGCAGGCGGATTCGGGTTGAGCATGCAGCCTGCGGGAATCGTCACTTTCAAAGGCTTCAGGCAGCCTGCGTTAAGCGGAATATCGTCATCCACCAAAGTGCGGAAAACATACAGCACTGCGGCCATACAGACGGCTTTGGGAGCGTTGAAATTGTTGGTTTGCTGTGCAGAAGTGCCGGTGAAATCAATCTCTGCACTACGATTCTTGCCATCGACGCGGATCGCGACTTTGATTCGCGCACCATTGTCCAGTGCCAGCGTGAAGCTGCTGTCTTTGAGGCGTGTGGATAGGGTCACGAGTGCGCGGCGCACGGACTCTTCAGCGTTGCCCTGCACATGGCTCATGTAAGCTTGCACCACATCCAAGCCAAACTGCTCCACCATCTTGCGTAGCTCTTGCACGCCTTTTTCGTTGGCGGCGATTTGCGCTTTGAGATCGGCCATGTTTTGGTAGGGGTTGCGGCTGGGGTATTCGCCGCTTTCGAGCAGCGCAACCATTTCCTTCTCGCGCAGCACGCCACGTTCGACCAGCAAGAAGTTATTGATTTGCACGCCCTCCTCCTCAATTCGCGTTGAAAACGGTGGCATGGAGCCCGGCGTGGTGCCACCGATATCGGCTTGGTGGCCGCGTGAACCGACGTAGAACAGCGGCGACTTTGAGTCACCGACATACACCGGCGTGATCACCGTGACGTCGGGCAAATGCGTGCCGCCGTGATAAGGGTCGTTGAGCACATACACGTTACCCGGCTGCATCGTGGCGCGATTTTCATGAATCACCGTTTTGATGCTTTCGCCCATCGATCCCAAATGCACAGGCATATGGGGCGCATTGGCAATCAAGTTGCCCTCTGCGTCAAACAAGGCACACGAAAAGTCGAGGCGCTCTTTGATATTGACCGAGTACGCTGTGTTTTGCAATTG
>JBJTSL010000413.1:0-3131 GCA_046076625.1 Allobrachymonas sp. | reverse complement strand
TTGCGGCGCGGGTGATTCATCGCATTGGACCTCTTAAGCCGCTCGATCAAATCGTTTTAGTGGCTGTGACTTCAGCGCATCGCGGCGAGAGCTTCAAGGCCTGCGAATTCATCATGGACTACCTCAAAAGCCATGCGCCATTTTGGAAGAAAGAGCAAACACCAGAGGGTGCGCGGTGGGTGGATGCGCGGGTGAGTGATGAGGTGGCGCTGGCGAAATGGGGTTTACCGGCTGGAAATGCGATACCCGCTCACTAGATTCTGTGCTCGCCAGCCGTTTCGTGCTGACCGCTCGCCCGCTCCGTGACATGCCTGAGAAATCTGAGGCTGTTCCTGTTTGCACTCAGACTCGCAAGCGACGAGCTGCTGACCTTTTGTAGCGTTCTGTACTTGGTTTGCCGCGCTCAACTGGGAGCAGCCGCAGCTTTTTCAGACCTATCACGCAGCGGATTGACAGGGTTGGCGTGTTGTTCCTCTCTCGCGCTATTTTGATGCGAAATTAGCGTTTGGCCGGCATGGAATCTGCGTAGAGTGCTATGACTTCCGTAGTTTAAGAAGTTGCAAGCCTACACTTAGTCATGCTCCATCAAAATGCTCAGCGACACCAAAACATGGGTGGTCAATTCAAATACTTAGGCCGTTCATCGCCGCCACCGCCCTTATTGCCTTCGCCCGGAAGCGCTGGTTCAATTGCCGCTACGGCATGGGCCAAGCCGGTTGACCATTGCGATGTCACGATGGCTTTATCCAGCAAATGCACAAAGCCATGCACCAGTTTTTGCTCCAAGGCCACGCGAAAACCGCGCGGATTGGGATTGGGTTGGCCATTGTCCAGCGGCAGCTTCTCGTTGAACGAAAGCTGCAACTGGCCTGAAGGCAATGGCGTGACACTGATTTCGGTCACCAAAAGAGGCTCTGGGCCGAGTGGCAAGGCGTTCGGTGCCTTGTAGGGGGTCTTGAAGTCAGACTGCTGCAGAGACTCTTCACGCTTGAATTCCGCCAGCATTTGCTGGGTTTGCGCATCGGCAACAGCCGTGGGCGAGATACTTTGAGATTTCACGGCTTCTTGCTTGGCCACCCACTCTGCCACGATCTTTTGCAGCATGGGGGTGAGATTGAGCGTGAGCCGGCGGGTGAACCACAGGCGCAGCTCCTCGCCTGCGGTGGTGTTGATTCGCACCAAGATGCGATCATGTTCCTGTATGTAGTTGACAGAAAGTTGATGAATATTCATAGATTTAATTTTATGGCTTGAAAAATCTCCCATCGCGCCAAAATGAGAGGCAAGAAAGAAACCGAGGGTTTTCCATGCGACTCGACAAACTCACCACCAAATTCCAAGAAGCGCTTTCTGAGGCGCAAACGCTGGCGCTGGGCGCTGACCATGCCTACATCGAGCCTGCCCATGTCTTGGCCGCTATGCTGCGTCAGGATGACGGCCCACGTGCTCTGCTGCAGCGTGCAGGCGTGAATCTGCCGGCGCTGGCTGCTACTGCGGAAGCGGGCATCAAGAAATTGCCGCAAGTGCAAGGTCAGGAGCAGGTCACGGTGGGCCGCGATCTGGTCTCGCTGATTCAAGCGGCTGAAAAAGAAGGCATCAAGCGCGGGGATCAGTTCATTGCGAGTGAATTGTTTTTGTTGGCGCTGGCCGATGCCAAAACCGATCTGGCCAAGGCCGCCCGTGATGCTGGCCTTTCGCGCAAGAGCTTGGGCGCAGCGATTGACGCGGTACGCGGCGGGCAGGGGGTGAATTCCGCCGAAGCTGAAGGCCAGCGTGAGGCTTTGAAGAAGTATTGCGTTGACCTCACTGAGCGCGCCGCCCTGGGCAAGCTCGATCCCGTGATTGGCCGCGATGATGAAATTCGCCGCGCGATCCAAGTGCTACAACGCCGCACCAAGAACAATCCTGTGCTGATCGGCGAGCCCGGCGTGGGCAAGACCGCGATTGTGGAAGGCCTTGCGCAGCGCATTGTGAGTGGTGAAGTGCCTGATTCACTCAAAGGCAAGCGCGTGCTCTCCCTGGATATGGCGGCGCTGCTGGCCGGCGCAAAGTTTCGCGGCGAGTTTGAAGAGCGCTTGAAAACCGTGCTCAATGAACTGGCCAAAGACGAAGGCCAAACCATTGTGTTCATCGACGAGTTGCACGCCATGGTGGGCGCGGGCAAGGCCGAAGGCGCTTTGGATGCGGGCAATATGCTCAAGCCGGCACTTGCTCGTGGCGAGCTGCATTGCGTGGGCGCGACCACGCTCGACGAATACCGCAAATACATCGAAAAAGATGCGGCATTGGAGCGTCGCTTTCAAAAAATCATCGTGGGCGAGCCGAGTGTCGAGGCCACGATTGCGATCTTGCGCGGCTTGCAAGAAAAATACGAAGTGCACCATGGTGTGGAGATCACCGACCCGGCGATTGTGGCCGCTGCAGAGCTTTCGCATCGCTACATTTCGGATCGCTTCTTGCCCGATAAAGCGATTGATTTGATTGATGAAGCCGCCGCCAAAATCAAAATCGAAATTGACTCCAAACCCGAGGTGATGGACAAGCTTGATCGCCGTTTAATTCAACTCCAGATCGAGCGTGAAGCCGTGCGCCGCGAGAAAGACGATGCCTCCAAGAAGCGCCTGGAGTTGCTCGAAGAAGAAATCAACAAGTTGAAAAAAGAAGCGGTTGATTTGGAGGAAATCTGGAAAGCAGAAAAAGCCCAAGCCCAAGGCAGCGCGCACATCAAAGAAGAGATTGACAAACTGCGCTTTGCGATTGAGGAATCCACCCGCAAAGGCGATTTCAACAAAGTCGCCGAGTTGCAATACGGCAAGCTGCCCGAGTTGGAAAAACAGCTCAAAGATGCGCAAGCCAAAGAGGCCAAAAAAGGTAAGGGTGATGCGCCGCGACTGCTGCGCACCATGGTGGGCGCAGAGGAAATCGCCGAAGTCGTGGCGCGTGCTACGGGCATTCCCGTCAGCAAACTCATGCAGGGCGAGCGCGACAAGCTCTTGCAAATGGAGGTCAAGCTGCATGAGCGCGTGGTCGGCCAAGACGAGGCGATTGTGGCGGTGTCCAATGCGATTCGTCGTGCACGCGCTGGCTTGTCTGATCCACAAAAGCCCACAGGCAGTTTCCTTTTCCTCGGC
>JBJTSL010000412.1:0-3066 GCA_046076625.1 Allobrachymonas sp. | reverse complement strand
CACGCGCAATATGTTCTATTTGATGAACGTGGCGCGGCTGGCACGAATTTTTAATATGGCAGGGCTGAATGTGCGCCTTGGTTCGATCAATCCAGAAATCAAAGAAACCACGCGTATTGATCTGCCCAATGGCGATCATGTGGTGCTGGAGCCCGCGCAGCGCATCAAGAGCGATTCGGGTCTTGGCAAAGGCCGTTTGGGGCTGAAAGATTTTGATCCTTGCACGATTTTGCTCAATAACGATTTGAGCGCCGGCATCCCTGGCATTTTGGAAGACATTCACGAGCAATTCCTCCTGCCGCCGCTGCATGCTGGCTGGCATGTGCGCCGCAAATCGCAGCATTTCCAAGCCTACGAAGATTTGACCAAGCGCTTTGGCAAGCTGCTGGGCATCGACCCGTGGCTGATCAACCCGATGTTTGCGCAATGCGGCGAGGTGAATTTCCAAGAAGGCTTGGGGCTCGATTGTCTGACATCCAATGTGGATGCGTTACTGACCAAAATCAAACGCAAATACAAGGAGTACGGCATCACAGAGAAGCCTTTCGTGGTGGTGAAAGCGGACAATGGCACCTACGGCATGGGCATCATGACGGTGCGCGATGCGAAAGAGTTGGAAGAGATCAATCGCAAGACGAAAAACAAAATGAGCGTGGCCAAGGATGGGCAGGAGATCAGCCAAGTGATCATCCAAGAGGGCGTGCACACCAATGAGCGTGTGAACGCGGCGGTGGCGGAACCCGTGGTCTATATGATGGATCGCTATGTGGTGGGCGGTTTCTACCGCGTGCATTCTGAGCGTGGCGTGGACGAGAATTTGAATTCACCCGGCGCACAGTTCGTGCCGCTGGCCTTTGATAAATCGGCGCATCTGCCGCAGCCGGGCGCAAAGCCGGGCGCGAGTGTGCCCAACCGCTTTTACATGTATGGCGTGATTGGACGCTTGGCGATGCTCGCGGCCAGCTATGAGTTGGAGGCGACCGACCCAGAAGCCGAGGTTTATGAGTGATTTTATGGAGAAAATGGCGGTTTGCCGTCATAAAATCTACATGGAACGCTACTAAAATCATAGTGTGTTGAATCTGCCTACTTCCACTAACACGACTCGCAGCGCGTATCGCTGCGTCTGCGGTTCACCGATTTTCTTTCGCAACAGCCAGTGTCTCTCTTGCGGCCGTGCACTCGCATATGAGCCGGGCAGTGCGCGCATGGTGGCTTTGCAGGTGAGCGGCGCTCAGCAACTGAATGCCTGGTTGATTGAAGGCGATTCCAACGGGCAGCGCTATGCGCGCTGCGGAAATTTCAAGCGTGCGGCAGGCTGCAACTGGCTCGTAGCGTTGCATGCACCGCTAGGCAGCGAACACGACGAGGCGTTGTGTATCGCTTGCAGCTTGAATCGTACGATTCCAGATCAGAGCTTACCGGAGAACGAGCTGCTCTGGGCGAGGATTGAATCGGCCAAGCGCCGTTTGGTGAGCCAGTTGCTCGGGCTCGGGCTACCCGTGCAGGCGCGCAAACGCAATCCGCAGCCGGGTGATCCGATGGGCTTGGCCTTTGATTTTCTGCGCGAGTGGCCCGGTCAGAGCGTGACCACAGGCCATGCCAGCGGTGTCATCACGGTAAATGTGCAAGAGGCCGATGATGCCGAGCGCGAGCGCATCCGCGCGGCTTTGCATGAGCCATATCGCACCTTGCTCGGCCATCTGCGGCACGAGGTGGGGCATTATTACTGGGAACGACTGGTGCTGCACAGCGAGTGGCTGCTGCCATTTCGTGCGCTGTTTGGCGATGAGCGGACCGACTACAGCGCGGCGCTGCATCAGCATTACACCCATGGTGCACGGCCAGATTGGCATCAACATCATGTGAGCCAATACGCCAGCAGCCACCCTTGGGAAGACTGGGCGGAGACCTGGGCCCACTATTTGCATTTGCGCGATGCACTGGGCAGCGCGCAAAGCTTCGGCTTCACAGGAGACGATGTGGAGTGGCACGCGCAGCCGTTTGGTCCGAGCGCATTGTGGGATGCGCAGCGCGCGGGAAGCGCGGATTATCTGAAGCTCATCAATGATTGGCTGCGCATGACGAGCGTGCTCAATGAGCTGTCAGACAGCATGGGCCAAGCGCCGTTTTATCCGTTTGCTTTGTCGGCGCCTGTGGTGGCCAAATTGCAGTTTGTGCATGAGCTGATCGTTCAAGCGGCCACCTCGCGCTCAGATTTACATTCTGTATAAAGCGATACGCCTAGCTCACAATTGCTCCTAGATTTATAGCATTAGACGCATATTTGATGCCGGCGAATAGCCGATTTCTTGTAAAAACCTGTCTTGGATGTGAATGCACATGCGCAAGGCGTGAGATTTCTGGGCAGCAGACAACAGTTGGCAAAAGCGCTTGGCTTCAAGCGAGGCTTGCGTTTCAATGAAGCTTCTTTCAACCCATTAAGGAGTTTCTTCATGACCCACGCATCAGCTTCTAAAACCTCCCGACGGCAAGCGCTCAAGGCACGGCAAGAGTTTGTGAAAAAGCACTTCAACGCCCTGAGCATCGCTGTCCTTTCCAGCGCCGCGCTGCACATGAACCCCGCCCTCGCGCAGATGACCGCGCCTGCCACCAAAGCGCCAGACATGTCGGCCAAAGCACAAGAAGCATTTACGCGCGCCGACAAGAACGGCGATGGCAAGCTAAGCAAAGAAGAGGCCGCAGCTATGCCCGCCATCGCCGAGGTGTTTGACAAAGCGGATGTGGACAAAGACGGCTTTCTCTCCAAGGCAGAGTTTGCGGAGGTGGCTAAAGAGTAAGGCCACCACCGCTTTGGAGCCGCAGACTGGATCATTGATCCACAGAGTTCGTCACCGCCACGTTCAGTGTAGGGTCCAGTCTGCGCTTCAAGCTGTTCCAAAATTCAAGCACCTTAGGACGAGCGTCAAGAAAATTTGCCTAATCAGAATTAAGTATAGGAGTTTGCGTTTAAAAACTAGTACCAATATACTCGCTTGATAAATTCTTTGCGAGAAAAATTTATGATCAATAGTGCTGCAAATGAGCTTGTCTTGGCTGCTTTGG
>JBJTSL010000411.1:0-4587 GCA_046076625.1 Allobrachymonas sp. | reverse complement strand
ATCGGCGGCGGCACCACCGAGGTCGGCGTCATCTCGCTGGGCGGCATGGTCTACAAGGGCAGCGTGCGCGTTGGTGGCGACCGCTTTGACGATGCCATCATCAATTACATCCGTCGCAACTACGGCATGCTGATTGGCGAGCCCACCGCAGAGGCGATCAAAAAGCAAATTGGCTCGGCCTTCCCCGGCTCGGAAGTCAAAGAGATGGAAGTCAAAGGCCGCAATCTTTCAGAAGGCGTGCCGCGCGCGTTCACGATTTCGTCCAACGAAGTGCTGGAAGCTCTGACCGACCCGCTGAACCAAATCGTGTCTGCCGTGAAAAACGCTTTGGAGCAAACACCGCCTGAGCTGGGCGCAGACATTGCCGAGCGCGGCATGATGCTGACTGGCGGCGGCGCACTGCTGCGCGATTTGGATCGCTTGCTGGCTGAGGAAACTGGTCTGCCGACCTTGGTGGCCGAAGATCCGCTGACTTGCGTGGTGCGCGGCTGCGGTATTGCGCTGGAGAATTCTGGCGCACGCATGGGCAGCATCTTCGCCTCTGAATAATGTGATTTTTCTTTCCCTTCAGGCGAGGAGTACAACATGCCTTTAGGGACGCTGGATCGAAGCCCCCCGCCCTTCTTCAAGCAAGGGCAGTCCGCGCTGTCCAAGCTGATGCTGTTTTCAGCGTTGGCGCTGTTTCTCATGGTGGCCGATGTGCGCTTCAAGCTCACCGGCCCCATTCGCATGGCGGTGGCCACAGCTCTGTATCCGGTGCAATGGTTGGTGATGCGTCCTGTAGAAATGGTGATGGGTGGTGGTGCGTATTTCTCATCGCTACAGCAAGCTCAATTGGGCGAGGAAAACGCTAAGAAGCGTTTGGCTTTGCAGGCGCAGCGCGCTTCGCAAGTGGAGCAGTTGAACCTGGAAAACGAACGCCTGCGCAAACTGCTGGCCTTGCGAGAGCGCACCAGCACACCTGCCCAAGCGGCAGAGGTGATGTATGACGCAGCCGACCCTTTCACGCGCCGTGTTCTCGTGGACAAGGGGCAGTTGCAAAACGTCAAGCTCGGCTCGCCGGTGATTGACGAAGGCGGTGTGCTTGGGCAAGTCACGCGGGTATATCCGCTGTCCAGCGAAGTGACGCTGCTGATTGACCGAGAGCACACCATTCCCGTACTCAACACGCGCACTGGCGCTCGCAGCGTCGTCTACGGCGACCCAGGGCAGCACGGTGGCACATTGGAGCTGCGCTTCATGGCCGGCAATGCGGATGTGCAGCAGGGCGATATTCTCTCCACCAGTGGGGTGGACGGCGTGTATCCCCCCGGTATTCCGGTGGCGCGCGTGGAGAAAGTGGAGCGACGCGCGGATTCGGCTTTTGCGCGCATCAGTTGCCAGCCGCTGGCCAATACGCTGGGCGCCAAGCATGTGCTGTTACTAGACCCCTATTCAGTGCAAATTCCCTTGCCAACCCCTGCAGAGTCTGCGCAGAATGCTCCTAAGAAAGGAGCGAAAAAGTGATCATGCGACCTGGCCAGCAGCTTTTGCTGCCGGCTAACCCATTGTTCATCTGGGGCTCGCTGATTGCGGCCTTGATGGTCAACATTTTGCTCTCGCATTTGTTTGGTCGCGCCGCTTGGCCGCCGGATGTGTTGGCGCTGGTGTTGGTGTTTTGGACGATTCACCAGCAGTTGCGCATTGGGGTGGGCATCGCGTTCATGTTTGGGCTGGCGATGGATGTACACCAGGGTGCACTGCTGGGCCAGCATGCGCTTGCCTACACCGCCTTGAGCTTTTTTGCGATCACGATTTCTCGACGTTTGCTGTGGTATTCAATCCCTTCGCAGGCGCTGCAAATCTTCCCCCTGCTGGCCGCCTCACATGCTTTGCAGTTTGCCGTGCGCCTGATCGCTGGGCATGGGTTTCCAGGGTGGTCGTTTGTGCTGTCGCCTGTGATTGAGGCCCTACTCTGGCCCGTGGTCACGCTGATCTTGCTCGCACCGCAGATGCGTGCACCCGACCCGGATGCGAATCGACCTTTGTAGGCCACACGTATGACAGAGCTGCGCAACATCGAAGCCGAGCTGGGCAAATTTCGCCGGCGAGTGTTGGTCGCCAGCGGCGTGGTGCTGTTTGCGTTTGCACTCCTGCTCACGCGCTTGGTGTGGTTGCAAGTGGCGCGACATGATGATTTTGAAGACCAGGCCGAGAGCAACCGCACGGCGATTGTGCCCATCGTACCCAACCGCGGCCTAATCACCGACCGGCATGGCATCGTTCTGGCCACCAACTACTCTGCCTACACGCTGGAGATCACGCCTTCCAAAATCCATGGCACGCTCGATGAGGTGATTGAGCAATTGAGTGGCATCGTGGAGATTGCCCCGCGCGACCGCCGGCGCTTCAAGAAGCTGCTGGATGAATCCAAGAGCTTTGAGTCGCTGCCGATCCGTACGCGCTTGTCCGACGCCGAAGTGGCCAAATTTGCTGCGCAGCGCTTTCGCTTTCCCGGTGTGGACATCAAGGCGCGCCTGTTTCGCAACTACCCCTATGGCAAGCTGGCCAGCCATGTGCTTGGCTACATTGGGCGTATCAACCCGCGCGAGAAAGAGCAGATTGAAGAGTGGCCAGAAGACCAGCAGGCCAACTACAAAGGTACGGAATACATCGGTAAGCTCGGCATCGAACAAAGCTTTGAGCAGCAGCTGCATGGCATCACTGGGGTGGAGGAGGTGGAAACCTCTGCCGGTGGCCGGGCGGTTCGCAAGCTGGCCAGTAACCCCGCCACACCGGGCAACACGATTCAACTGTCGATTGACATCAAGCTGCAAAAACTCATTGAAGAAATGTATGGCCAGCGACGCGGGGCTTTGGTGGCAATCGATCCGCGCAATGGCGAGGTGCTGGCCTTTGTGAGCATGCCCACCTTTGATCCGAACCTGTTTGTTGAAGGCATTGACCAAGAAAACTGGGCGTTGCTCAACGAAAGCATCGACAAGCCCTTGCTCAACCGAGCCCTGCGCGGCACGTATCCACCGGGCTCCACCTACAAGCCCTTCATGGCGCTCGGCGCTTTGGAAACAGGCAAGCGCACCGCCAGCACCATCATCAACGATGCAGGCTCATGGGCCTTCGGCGGCCACACCTTCCGCAGCCACGGCGATGGCGGTTTGGGCGCAGTGGACATGTACCGCAGCATTGTCAAATCCTCCAACGTCTATTACTACTCATTGGCCAATGAGATGGGCGTGGACATGATGCACGACTTCATGAAGCCGCTGGGCTTTGGCCAAATCACCGGCATCGACATCAACGGCGAGGTGCGCGGCGTGTTGCCCAGCCAAGAATGGAAGCGCACGTATTACGAGCGCCCTGAGCAGAAAAAATGGTATGCCGGCGAGACGATTTCCTTGGGAATCGGTCAAGGCTACAACACGTTCACCATGCTCCAGCTGGCCCATGCCACCGCGGTTTTGGCCAACGGCGGCATCAAGCATGCGCCGCGTTTGGTGACGGCCACGCAGGATGCACTCAGCCGCGGTTGGATTCCAACCCGCAAGCAAGAGCCAGTGAACCTAGGCTACAAACCCGAGCATATTGCCGTGATCAACCGCTCACTCGTGGGGGTGACCAAGGAGGGCACATCCGCCCGTGTGTTTGCTGGCGCAGGCTATGTGAGCGGAGGAAAAACCGGCACGGCGCAGGCTGTGACGATTGGCCAAAAAGACAAATACAACGCCGCGAAATTGGAAGAGCATCAGCGCGACCACGCGCTGTACATGGCCTTCGCACCGGCTGACAACCCGCAAATCGCGTTGGCCGTGATTGTAGAAAACGCAGGCTTTGGCGCGGAGCATGCCGCCCCAATCGCCCGCCGCGTGTTTGACTACCTGCTGCTCGGCCAATACCCCAGCGAAGAAGACTTGGCTGCTGTCAAAAAAGGCCAAGCCGCCGCTCCACTGGGCAAGCCGCGCAAGGTCGATGAGGTGCCTTGGAAGTCTGTGCAACCCTGATACTGATTCTTGAGGCTGTTCGCCGGCGTATTATCTGCCTGGTTTGCTATTATTTTTGCAGTGCCAACGCGCTCAAGATTTTGTTTGATTGACCGTGGCTGTGACTCAGCCACTCACTCCACGGCCTTGACCATGTCTTCGACGACCTTCTTCGCATCGCCAAACACCATCATGGTTTTGTCCATGTAGAACAGCTCATTGTCCAGCCCGGCATAGCCTACTGCCATCGAACGCTTGTTGACGATGATGGTACGTGCTTTATAGGCTTCCAAGATGGGCATGCCATAGATCGCGCTGCCTTTTTGCAAGGCCGCCGGGTTGACCACATCATTCGCCCCCAAGATGATGGCCACATCGGCTTGCTGGAATTCACCATTAACGTCTTCCATCTCATGCACTTGGTCATACGGCACTTCGGCCTCGGCGAGCAACACATTCATGTGGCCGGGCATACGGCCTGCCACGGGGTGGATGGCGTATTTCACAGTCACGCCCTTGGCAGTGAGCTTGGCGGCAAGCTCTTTCACGGCATGCTGGGCGCGGGCCACAGCCAAGCCATAGCCAGGCACGATGATCACGGTTTCGGCAT
>JBJTSL010000410.1:0-2489 GCA_046076625.1 Allobrachymonas sp. | reverse complement strand
GAACCTGCGCTTGCGCCCACCCTGCATGCAGCGCTTGCCGCAGGCAAGGCGGTCGATGTGAGTGTGAGTGGCATTGCTGCTGATGCTCTGGGTGCCAAGCGGGTAGGCAGCATTGCCTTGCCGATCACGCAGCAGTACGTTCAGCAAAGCCTGCTGCTCAGTGATGCATCCATCCGAGCCGCGCAACTGTGGCTTTGGCAGCACCTGCAAATCGCCTGCGAAGCTTCCGCCGCCCTAGGCTTGGCGGCTCTGCAAACCGGCGTGTATAAGCCCACAAAAGAGGAGACCGTCTGTCTCGTGATCTGCGGGGCGAACTTGGATATAGCGTCTTTGCAAACCTAAGCGAGAATCCTGATTGCTATAAATTTCATAGCATACTATAAAGATTCTATGCCGGCAAAAGGCCGGTTTACTTAAAAATCAGCCTTTGGAGGCTAGACGCGGTACTTCGCCCACCTTCTGCGCAGGCGAAGGCTGTCCTTCCACCCAACGGCGCACGCGCTCGGCATCGCCTAAGCGGCTGAGCTTGCCAGCAGAATCTAAAAACACCATGATCAGGCGGCGGCCAGAAATTTTGGCCTGCATGATCAGGCATTGCCCAGCTTCAGAAATGAAGCCGGTTTTTTGCAGGCCAATCTCCCAATCCGAGCCGCGCACCAAGCGGTTGGTGTTCACGTAATTGAGCGGCTTCTCGCCCACCACGACCTGATGGTCGCGCGCCACCGAGAGCTCGCGGATGGTCTTATCGTTGTAGGCATAGGCGGTGAGCGTGGCCAAATCCTTGGCGCTGCTTTGGTTGCGGCTCGATAGCCCCGTGGGCTCCACATAGCGTGTGTCTTGCATACCGAGCAACTTCGCTTTGGCATTCATGGTCTGCACAAAGCGCGGCAAGCCACCCGGATAGCTGCGGCCCAACGCGTGGGCAGCGCGGTTTTCGCTGCTCATCAGAGCCAGAAGCATCAGCTCGCCGCGTGGCAGTTGCGTGCCTACTTTCAAGCGTGAGCGGCTGCCTTTTTCGGTGTCCACATCAGCTTCAGTGATGGTAATCAGTTCATTCGGGTCAAGCTGCGCTTCGCTCACGATCACCGCCGTCATCAGCTTAGTGAGCGAGGCAATCGGCAGCACCGCATTTTCATTTTTCTGGAACAGGATTTCTTGCGTGTCTTGATCGAGCACATAGGCCACGCTGGACTTCAACTCGAGTGGGTCTTGCGTGGCATGCAGGCCCGCGAGCTGGCCATAAGAAGGACGCGGTGGCTCGGCGACGATGGGAACACGGCGCATCACCACCATTCGCTTGCCATTTTTCATGATCACGACGCGCTGCATCTTGGTAGGCGCTTTAGCCTTTTTGGCCACATTCGCTTTTTTGCTTTTCGATGCGCTGACTGATTGCTTGGCTTGTGGTTTTTTCGTACTGTTCGCGGCTTTGTTGATACGCTCAACCGTGGCATACGCTGGAGAAACCGCAATGCCCGCCAGGCTGAGCGACAACAAGATTGCCGCGAAGCCTTTCGCCTTCGATAAGCTCAAAAGCGGCTGGAAACCAAAAGTCGGATAAGTTGCCATAGCGAAACGTGTGTAAGTAGGAAGAAAAAACAATCGCTACGGAAAGTATAGCAACAAGAAAAAAGTTATGCAATATCAATGACTTGCAAAACATACTTAAATTCTCCCAGAAATACAGGGGATTACCCTAGGCTTCTTCGGTTATTTTCTAGTCAAGTAGTAACAAAGTTTTCAAAAGACTTGAAAAAAGCCGCTTTTCCGCTGCTGCCCTGGCTAAAACGGCTACTTCAAAGAGTCGGTGCACAAACATGGGAAAATACAGCGCCTATGCAGTGATCGCGCTGCCCTCTGGCTCAAAAAGCCACTCAACGCCCTTAGACACAACATGACCGCCTCCTCCCATCCCATGCTTAATGTGGCCGTGCGTGCCGCCCGCGCCGCTGGTGCCATCATCAACCGCGCCGCGCTCGACATCGAATCCGTGCGCATCAAACAAAAACAAATCAACGATTTTGTGACCGAGGTGGACGCGCTGTCAGAGAAAACCATCATCGAAACGATTTTGGAGGCCTACCCGAATCACGGCATCCTCGCCGAAGAATCGGGCAACGAGCATGGCAACCGCTTTTCTGACCACATCTGGATCATCGACCCGCTGGACGGCACCACCAATTTCATCCACGGCTTCCCGGTGTATTGCGTGAGCATTGCGCTGCAAATCAAGGGCAAGGTCGATCATGCTGTGGTCTATGACCCCACACGCAACGATCTGTTTTATGCCACTCGCGGCAGAGGCGCTTACTTGAATGACCGCCGTATCCGCGTGAGCAAACGCGATGTGCTCACCCAATGCCTGATCTCCACCGGCTTTCCTTTCCGCCCCGGCGACAACTTCCCCACCTATTTGCAAATGATGAGCGACATCATGACCCGCACCGCCGGCCTGCGCCGCCCCGGCGCGGCAGCTCTGGATCTCGCCT
>JBJTSL010000409.1:0-2226 GCA_046076625.1 Allobrachymonas sp. | reverse complement strand
TGCCATGAAGCATCCGCCAATCGGTTCAGCCGTGTCGCGGAAGGTTTATCAACCCACCAACCGTTCCCTGAAGGGGAGCAGAAGGCAAAAATGTCAGCATCGGTCTACCAAGCCTATGGTAGTAACAGCTATCTCTTCGGCGGCAATGCACCCTATGTCGAAGAACTCTACGAAAACTATTTAGCCAACCCTGGCTCGGTGCCAGACAATTGGCGCAGCTATTTTGATGCCCTGCAGCATGTGCCCGCATCCGATGGCACTGCCGCCAAAGACGTGGCTCATATGCCCGTCATCAACGCGTTTACCGAATTGGCCAAACAAGGTGCCACGCGCACCGTTCACGCCAGCACCGACAACGAAATGGGCAAAAAGCGCACAGCTGCGCAGCAGCTCATTGCCGCCTACCGTAACGTCGGCGCACGTTGGGCCAATTTAGACCCGCTCCAGCGCACCGAGCGCGACAAGATTCCTGACTTGGACCCCGCGTTCTACGGCTTCACCGATGCCGACATGGAAACGGTGTTCAACACCTCCAACACCTATTTCGGCAAAGAGCAAATGAGCTTGCGCGAGTTGCTCAATGCCCTGCGCGAAACCTATTGCGGCACGATTGGCTCGGAATACATGTATGCCACGAGCCAAGATGAGAAGCGCTGGTGGCAGCAAAAGATGGAAAGCGTGCGCGCCAAGCCGAATTTCAATGCAGCAGAGAAGAAAAACATCCTGCAAAACCTGACCGCCGCCGAAGGCTTGGAGCGCTTTTTGCACACCAAATACGTCGGCCAAAAACGCTTCTCGCTCGAAGGCGGCGAGAGCTTTATCGCCTCGATGGACGAGCTGGTGCAAAAAGCTGGCGCAGCCGGCGTGCAAGAAATGGTGATTGGCATGGCGCACCGGGGGCGTCTGAATGTGCTGGTGAATACTTTGGGCAAGATGCCCAAAGATCTGTTTGCTGAGTTTGACCACACCGCCCCAGAAGATTTGCCAGCCGGTGACGTGAAATACCACCAAGGCTTCAGCTCAGACGTGACCACCCCTGGCGGCCCGCTGCACCTCACGCTCGCGTTCAACCCATCGCATCTTGAGATCGTGAACCCGGTGGTCGAAGGCAGCGTGCGCGCTCGTATGGACCGCCGTGGCGACAAGGAAGGCGACAGCGTGTTGCCAGTTTTGGTGCATGGCGATGCTGCTTTCGCTGGCCAAGGCGTCGTGATGGAAACGCTCGCACTCGCGCAAACCCGTGGCTACTACACCGGCGGCACAGTGCATATCGTCATCAACAACCAGATTGGTTTCACCACTTCTGACCCACGCGATACCCGCTCGACACTGTATTGCTCCGATGTGGTCAAGATGATCGAAGCGCCGGTGCTGCATGTGAACGGCGATGATCCGGAAGCGGTGGTACTTTGCACGCAATGGGCGCTGGAATACCGCCAGCAGTTCAACAAAGATGTCGTGATTGACATCATTTGCTTCCGCAAACTCGGCCACAACGAGCAAGACACCCCTGCGCTGACCCAGCCGCTGATGTACAAGAAAATCGGCCAGCACCCTGGCACGCGTAAGCTCTATGCGGACAAGCTCGCCACCCAAGGCTTGGGCGAGACACTGGGCGATGATTTGGTCAAGCAATACCGCGCCGCGATGGACGCTGGCCACCATACCGAAAACATCACCATTTCCAATTTCAAGAGCAAGTATTCAGTGGACTGGAGCCCCTTCCTCGGCAAGAAATGGACGGACGCTGGCGACACTGCGATTCCGTTGGCTGAGTGGAAACGCATCGGCGAAAAGCTCACCACGATTCCCGCAACCGTTACGCCGCACATGCTGGTGAAAAAAGTCTACGATGACCGAGCAGCGATGGCGCGTGGCGAGATGAATGTGGACTGGGGCATGGGCGAGCACATGGCCTTCGCATCACTCGTTGCCAGCGGCTATGCCGTGCGCCTGTCTGGCGAAGACTGCGGCCGCGGCACGTTCACGCACCGCCATGCCGTGATTCACGATCAAAACCGCGAGAAATACGACGAAGGCACCTACATCCCGCTGCAACATGTGGCAGATGGTCAAGCCCCGTTTGTCGTGATTGACTCCTTGCTCTCCGAGGAAGCCGTGCTCGGCTTTGAGTATGGCTATGCCTCTAACGAGCCCAACACCTTGGTGATCTGGGAAGCGCAGTTTGGCGACTTCGCCAACGGCGCACAGGTGGTGATCGACCAG
>JBJTSL010000408.1:0-3523 GCA_046076625.1 Allobrachymonas sp. | reverse complement strand
AGTTTGGCCTATGCCCGCACAGCGCCAGATGATTTGCAAAATACGCTCGCCCGTAGCGCGGCAAAGTTTGCACCGCCTGAGCCACAGGCCGTATCCCCGGCAGCGCGTAACGTCGCTGCGGGCGCAGCCCCAGCCCCAGCGCCCCAGCCGGCTTCCCCTCCCGTATTGACGGAAAAACCTGTGCCTCAAGCTGCCCCAGCTCAGGACAATGCTGACGACCTCTCCCTAGATTTCACTGCCGAATTCACGCCAGCCGCTAAGCCAGTGATCAAAGCCGGTCCGTTTTCCACGCAAAGTGCCGCTCCCAGAGCTGTGAATTCGGCTTCTTCACTGTCCCCAACTTCACCCAGCGTTGCTCCAATTGCCGCGCCAGCGCCTGCCGCCGAATCTCCTGTAGCTGCTGCTCCCGACGTGCCTGCAAAAGCGCCTGCTGCGGCACCGGCTGAGGTGCCCAAGCCCACCGCAAAAGCGCCCACTTCTTCCAAACCCGGCTTGCTGGGCGGCTTGGCTGCCTCCTACGATGCTTCTGGAGCGGCCAGCGGATTTTCAGCTTCCAAACTGCTTGCGGTGGAAGTGGATGAAGTGCAGCACGATCCCGAGTTGGAAGAAGCTGCCATTCGCTTTGCCAATGGTGACGATGCAGGCGCAGAAGCGGGTTTATTGGAGGCTATCGGTGCACGTGGGCCACGTCATCAGCATGAAGAGACGTGGTTGAAGCTGTTTGACTTGTACCGCGCCACTGCGCAATATGATCGCTTTGAAAGCTTGGCAATTGATTTTGCCAGCAAATTCCACCGCTCTTCGCCCATGTGGTTCTCCATTCCAGAGATGGTGGGAAAACTCTCTGGCGCAGAGCCTGCGCCCACACAAAGTTTGGGCAAATCCGACTGGAAATGTCCGGCCAATTTCGGCATCCAAACCTTGGCAGCCCTAAATGCCGCACTGAGCAAAGCGCCCATGCAATGGACAATGGATTGGGGCAATTTGCAAACGGTGGAAGAGGCGGCTGTTGCTCCGTTGACTAAGTTGTTTCTGGGCTGGGCACAGCAAAGCGTGCAATTGCGTTTTGCCGGCGCACCGAAATTGGAAGAAGTGCTGCGTCAGGCCACGCCTTCGGGGGATCGCAGTGTGAGCCATGACCGTTGGAATTTGCTCATGGCGTATTTGCGTGTGGCGCATCGGCCCGATGAATTTGAATTGGCTGCGCTGGATTTTTGCGTCACTTATGAAGTCTCGCCGCCCTCTTGGGAGTCGGCGCGTTGTGAATTCAAAACACTGGATGCCGATGGCAACACCGGTCTGGGTCAAACCATTATCGGGGAAGCGGTGCACGACTCCATCGTTTCTGAAATGCAATCCGAGCCAGGGACTGTATCCTCGATGATGACCGCCCAGTTGGCGTCTGTCGAGATGTCGGGGCAGATCATGGGCGAGCCCAAGCCTGTGCTCGACAAACTTGAAGCGCGGCTCACGGACGCGGATGTGATGATCATTTCTTGTGCCAAGCTCATCCGCGTGGATTTCTCGGCCGCAGGCAGCTTGCTCAATTGGGTCACCGCGCGCCAAGCCGAGGGCAGAATTGTGCAATTCACCGATGTGCATCGCTTGGTCGCGGCCTTCTTTCATGTGATCGGCATCAGTGAGCATGCCAAAGTCACCGCACGAATCGATTGATTTTCTTGTTGAATCGGCGCTTGTTTTGCCCAGCGCCACCTCCACTTCATGAGCATGGAACAATTTCACGGCACCACCATATTGAGCGTCCGCCGCAAAACCGTGCGCGGCTGGCAAGTAGCTATTGGCGGCGATGGCCAAGTCACTTTGGGCAACATCGTTGTCAAAGGCTCGGCGCGCAAAGTACGCAAGATCTATCACGACAAGGTGCTGGCTGGCTTTGCGGGTGCCACAGCCGATGCCTTCACGCTGTTCGAGCGCTTTGAGGGTAAGCTAGAAAAGCACCAAGGTCACTTGGTGCGTGCCGCGATTGAGCTGACCAAAGATTGGCGGACGGATCGCGTGCTACGCCGCTTGGAGGCGATGTTGGCGGTGGCCAATGAAGAAGCTTCGCTCATCATCACTGGCAACGGCGATGTACTGGAGCCTGAGCAGGGCATAGTGGCCATCGGCTCGGGCGGCGCCTATGCGCAGGCCAGCGCGAAGGCATTGCTTGATCACACCGAGTTGACTGCCCCGGAGATCGTGAAAAAATCACTGGAAATTGCAGGTGAGTTGTGCATCTACACGAATATGCACCACACGATTGAGACGCTGGGCAACTGAAGCCTCTAAATCATTTGCTACTGAAATAATAGCAATCGACGCACAATATACGCCGGCATAAGGCACTTTTTGATCATGTTTTACTATGTCTTCCATGACCCCGCAAGAAATTGTTTCTGAACTGGATCGCTTCATCGTGGGCCAACGCGATGCCAAACGCGCTGTGGCCATTGCACTGCGCAACCGCTGGCGCAGAGCCCATGTCGATGCCAAACTGCGTGGCGAAATCACGCCGAAAAACATTCTCATGATCGGCCCCACGGGCGTGGGCAAAACCGAGATCGCGCGTCGTTTGGCTAAGCTGGCCGATGCACCGTTCATCAAGGTCGAAGCCACCAAATTCACCGAAGTCGGCTATGTCGGCAAGGATGTGGACAGCATTGTCCGTGACTTGGCCGACGTGGCCGTGAAGATGGCGCGGGAGGCGGCTACCACAGCAGTGCGCACCCGTGCGCAAGATGCTGCAGAAGAGCGCGTGCTCGATATCTTGCTGCCGCCTGCGCGCAGCGAAGTGGGTTTTGGCACAGGCGCAGTGACGGAAACGCCGCAGAGCAGCACACGTCAAGCCTTCCGGAAAAAGCTGCGCGAAGGTCAGCTCGATGAGAAAGAAATCGAGGTCGATGTCAATGCACCGCGCCCGCAGCTTGAAGTGATGGGGCCTGCGGGCATGGAGGAGATGACCGAGCAGCTCAAGGGCCTGTTTGGTCAATTGGGTGAAGGCAAGAAAAAAGCACGCAAGATGAAGATTGTCGAGGCATTGAAGGTGCTCACCGAGGAAGAGGCCGCAAAGCTCGTCAACGATGAAGAAATCAAGACGCAGGCGCTGCTCAACCTTGAACAAAATGGCATTGTGTTCATCGACGAGATTGACAAAGTGGCCTCGCGCTCTGAAACCAGTGGCGCAGAAGTCTCGCGACAGGGCGTGCAGCGCGATCTGCTGCCGCTCGTAGAAGGCACGACCGTTTCCACCAAATATGGCCCGATCAAAACCGATCATGTGCTCTTCATCGCCAGCGGCGCGTTTCACTTGGCCAAGCCCAGCGACTTGATTCCCGAGCTGCAAGGGCGCTTTCCGATTCGCGTGGAGCTGGCTTCGTTGTCGGTGCAGGATTTTGAAGCGATTTTGCAAAGCACGCATGCCTCCCTCGTCAAACAGTATCAGGCGCTGCTTGCGACCGAGCGCGTCACGCTGGACTTTCTGCCGGAGGCGATTTCGCGTCTCGCGCAGATTGCGTTTGAAGTG
>JBJTSL010000407.1:0-2189 GCA_046076625.1 Allobrachymonas sp. | reverse complement strand
CGGCATGGAATCTGCGCAAGCTGCTATTAAATGTGTAGTGATTTTGTTGTGCAAAAGTTTGCCTTGCCACTGAAAATTACGAACAATCAAAGCATGGAACGCGCTGTTGACAAGACCCAATTAGCTGATCGCGATGCTCGGGCTGCTGCTGCTTTGCAGTATTGGCTGTCGCGGCCTTTAGAAGAGCGCTTGGCTCAGGTGGAGAGGTTGCGCGAGCAGATGTATCCGGGGTATGCGGAGCAAGGGTTTCAACGGGTTTGCAAGATTGTTCCGCTTAAGAAAAGTTGATATTTAAGATTGCGCATACTATCGCGTATTCAATCTCGCAAAATATCTTGCAAAAATCTCTAAAACTTGTTTTAATTCAATAGGTTGAAGAGATTTTTAATGTCGCAAAAATTCCCGCTGTATGATCATCCTGCTCAAATGGAGCCGCTCTTGCCGTCTGAGCTGCGCTCGCGTGAGCTTTTGGAGCAGGCGGGGGATTTGATTCGGGCTTCTGACAGGTTGGCAGGCGCTTGCCAGCCGGGGGCGTTGGCGGGGCTTCGGGCGTTGCTTTTGGCGATGAATTCGTATTACTCGAACAAGCTGGAGGGGCAGCACACTTTGCCGCTGGAGATTGAGCAGGCGCTGCGCAATGATTATTCGGACGAAGCAGACAAGGCGCGCAGGCAGCGGCTGGCGCTGGCGCATATGGCGACGGAGGCGCAGCTGCAAAGGCAGTGGCTGGGCTGGGATGCGGCGCGAGTGTGGTCTGCTCACATGGTGAGCGAGATTCACCAGGATTTGTTTGCGCGGCTGCCTGAGGCGGATCGCGTTTTAGAAGACGGCGAGACTTTGCTGCCGGGGGTGTGGCGAGGCAAGCAGGTGAGCGTGGGGATTCATGCTGCGCCGGATGTGGCGCAGTTGCAGGCGTTCCTGGGGCGCTGGGCTTCGGTGTATGGCGGGGTGCGCCGGGGGGAGATGACCGTGCTTGCGGCGGCGGCGGGGCATCATCGGCTGGCTTGGATTCATCCGTTTCGCGATGGCAATGGCCGCGTGGCACGGCTGCATACGCATTTGGTTTTGGGGCAGATGGGGCTGACGAATGGTTTGTGGAGTCCGCTGCGGGGCTTTGCGCGCACGCATGAGGCTTATTACGCACATTTGGCGGCGGCTGATGCGCCGAGGGCTGGTGATTTGGATGGGCGCGGGAATTTGAGCGAGGCTGCACTCGTGAACTGGATCGGCTATGTGCTGGAAGTGTGTATCGATCAGGTGCGGTTTATGAGCGAGCAGCTGGATTTGCCGAGCATGAAGGATCGCATGGCGGCTTGCTTGGTGTATGATGAAAAGGTGGTGCGCTCAGGTGTGCGCTCTGAGGCGCTGCGCGGGCTGCATTATTTGTTTGCGATGCAAGGCGCGTTGGAGCGCGCGGATTTCAAAACGATGCTGGGCGTGAGCGACCGTGCGGCATCGGCGCAGGTCTCAGCTTTGCTGCAGCGCGGTTTGCTGCTGAGCGATTCGCCGTATGGGAAGCTGCGGCTGGGTGTGCCGCAGCATGCGCTGAGGTTTTACTTTCCGAAGCTGTGGCCGGAGGCTGAGGGTTGATACCTTACTTGTTTTTAAGACAAATAGCACTGCTCGCCGGCATAGAGTCTGCGCAGAGTGCTATTAAATTAGTAGTCACTCAAAATCCATGCTTCTTGAGCCAAACATTGAGTGGCGGGCTCCAAAACCGCCCACCGGATTGCAACAGTCGGTGGCCATCGGGCTCAATGGGCGGGGCAGCGAAGAACTCGGCAGTGTGTTTCTGGCCGGCGGCTGTGGCGGCATCTGCATTGGCTTTGTGCCATTGCTTGGGCACGTCAGGGCCCCAGTAGAGATCGTTTTCTGAGTAGAGCCAGAGGCTGGGCACTTGGGTGGTTTTGCCGGCGTTGGCATACACGGTGGCTAGGCGCTCGGGCTGGCAGGACGCGCCGGCGTGGGTGTCGGGTTTGCCGCCTGAGCCGCCCGCAAAATTCACGCAGCCGATGACGCCGGGCCAGTTTTGCCCGCAAGCCACGGCGGTGGTGAGGCCGCCGACCGATTGGCCGACGAGCAAGACGCGATCTTTGTTGGCCCAGGGCTGCTCGCGCAGCCAATCATGGGCGCTGCGCACGGCGCGGGTGGACGCTTCAACCATCTTGTCGTATTGGGCAAGGCCGGTG
>JBJTSL010000406.1:0-4481 GCA_046076625.1 Allobrachymonas sp. | reverse complement strand
TCCGTGGCTGTGTTCCATCTCATGACGCATGCTTTCTTCAAAGCCCTGCTGTTCCTAGCCGCAGGCTCGGTGATCATGGGCTGCCACCACAACCAAGATATTCGCTACATGGGCGGCTTACGCAAATACATGCCCATCACGTGGATCACCTCGCTGCTCGGCTCGCTTGCTTTGATTGGCACGCCGCTGTTTGCCGGTTTTTATTCCAAAGAAAACATCATTGAAGCGGCCAAGTTTGCGAACCTGCCTGGCGCAGGCTTTGCGTACTACGCAGTGCTCGCCGGCGTTTTTGTGACGGCCTTCTATTCGTTCCGCATGTATTTCCTTGTGTTCCATGGCAAAGAGCGTTTTGACGAAAACCCGGATGCACATCATGGGCATGATGATCATCATGACGACCATCATGGCCACGATGACAAACCGCATGAAAGCCCTTGGGTTGTCACAGTGCCTCTACTGCTGCTGGCGATTCCCTCCGTGGTGATCGGCTTCATGGCTATTCAACCCATGCTCTATGGCGAGTTCTTCAAAGATGCCATCGTGGTCGATGCCACTAAGCACGCCGCCATGAGTAAGCTGGCTGAAACTTTCCACGGTTCGCTGCAATACGCCGCACATGCTTTCGTCACGCTGCCTTTCTGGCTGGCCGTCGCGGGTGTAGCGCTGTCCTACTATATGTACATGATCAACCCGGGCTTGCCCGCCGCCATCAAGGCGCGCGTGATGCCGATTTACAACCTGCTTGAGAACAAGTACTACATGGACTGGTTCAACGAAAACGTGCTCGCCCGCGGCGCGCGCGTGCTCGGTACGGCTTTCTGGAAAGGCGGCGACCAAGGTGTGATCGAAGGTGGTTTTGTGAATGGCTCGTGGAAACTGGTGGGCATGATTTCAGCTTGGGTGCGGCGTGCGCAGACAGGCTACATCTACCACTATGCCTTGGTGATGTTGCTGGGTGTGTTCCTCATGCTCAGTTACTTTGTCTGGTTCAACAAATAACAAGAACAAGGAATCAAAAATGGGACTTCTCAGCAGCGCCATTTGGATGCCGATTGCCTTCGGTGTCTTGCTCTTGGCTTTGGGCCGCGACGATCAAGTGCGCACCGTGCGTTGGATTGCTCTGATCGGCGCCTTGGCCAGCTTCCTCGTGACCCTTCCGCTCTACACCGGCTTCAAGCTCGGCACGGCGGAAATGCAGTTTGTGGAAAACCTGCCTTGGATCACGCGCTTCAATGTGAACTATCACCTCGGGCTAGACGGAATTTCGCTTTGGTTTGTCTTGCTCACCTCGTTCGTCACCTTGGTGGTGATCGTTGCGGGCTGGGAAGTGATTACTGAGCGCGTCAACCAATACATGGGCGCATTCTTGATTCTCTCGGGTTTGATGATTGGTGTGTTTGCCGCTTTGGACGCCGTGCTCTTTTATGTGTTCTTTGAAGCTACGCTGATCCCGATGTACATCATCATTGGTATTTGGGGTGGGCCGAACAAGATTTATGCGGCTTTCAAGTTCTTCCTCTATACCCTGCTGGGCTCGCTCTTGATGCTGGTGGCCTTGATTTACCTCTACACAGCCTCTGGCGGCAGTTTCAGCATTCTGGCTTGGCACAAGCTGCCTTTGGGTGCGACCGCGCAAACCTTGCTTTTCTTCGCTTTCTTTGCCGCATTTGCGGTGAAGGTGCCGATGTTCCCCGTTCACACCTGGCTGCCTGATGTGCACGTCGAAGCGCCCACGGGTGGCTCGGCGGTGCTCGCGGCCATCATGCTGAAACTCGGTGCTTATGGCTTCCTGCGTTTTTCTATGCCGATCTTGCCGGATGCGTCCCAAGAGTGGGCAGCGCTCGTGATTGGTCTGTCGCTGATTGCCGTGATCTATGTGGGTCTTGTGGCCATGGTGCAAGAAGACATGAAGAAGCTTGTGGCGTATTCCTCAGTAGCGCATATGGGCTTTGTGACGCTTGGCTTTTTTATCTTCAACCCGCTGGGCATTGCTGGCGGTATTGTGCAGATGATTGCGCATGGTTTTGTTTCGGCGGCCATGTTCCTGTGCATCGGTGTCCTGTATGACCGTGTGCATTCGCGTGAAATCAAGAGTTATGGTGGCGTGGTCAACACTATGCCCAAGTTCGCGGCGTTCGCCTTGTTCTTCGCCATGGCCAATTGCGGCTTGCCGGGCACGGCGGGCTTCGTGGGCGAGTGGATGGTGATCATCGGTGCAATTCAGTTCAATTTCTGGATTGGCTTGGCCGCAGCGTCCGCGCTGATCTTCGGGGCAGCCTACACGCTGTGGATGTTCAAGCGCGTGTATCTTGGCCCGGTGACGAATGATGATGTCAAGGGTTTGTCAGATATCAATGCCCGAGAATTTTTGGTGATGGCCTTGTTGGCTGCTGCCACACTGTGGATGGGCGTGTATCCGAAGCCCTTCACCGATGTGATGGACACCTCGGTGCAAGAGCTGATCAAGCACGTTGCGATCAGCAAAATCAAGTAAGAAGGCGCTGAAAGAAGATGGAACTCAATGCTTTGCTGCCTTCTCTGGTGGTGGCCTATCCCGAGATCGTGATGCTGGTGATGGCATGCGTGATCTTGTTGCTCGATCTGTTCGTCAAAGGCGCGAGTCGTACGCCAACTCATGTGCTCACCCTCCTGACGCTCGGCGTGGTGGCCTTCATGCATTCCATGCTGGCCTCCACTGGCCAAACCGCCTATGGCTTTTACAACATGGTGGTGAGCGACCCGATGGGGCATTGGCTCAAGTGCTTCGCCTGCATCGCCATGGGTGTGATGCTGGTATATGCGCGCCCGTACGCGATGGACCGCGGGATGCTGCGTGGCGGTGAGCTCTATACGCTGTCTCTGTTTGCGCTCATGGGCATGTGTGTCATGATTTCGGGCAATAACTTCCTCGTGATCTACGTGGGTTTGGAGTTGCTCACGTTGTCCAGCTATGCGCTCGTGGCATTGCGGCGCGATCATGCGGCTTCCACCGAAGCCGCCATGAAATACTTCATTCTCGGCGCACTCGCCAGCGGCTTCTTGCTCTATGGCTTGTCCATGCTGTATGGCGCAACCGGTTCGCTCGATATCTCCACGGTGTTCAAGCAAGTGGGCTCGGGCGCGTTCAAACACCAAGTGCTGGTATTTGGCTTGGTCTTTATTGTGGCTGGGTTGGCTTTCAAACTCGGCGTGGTGCCGTTCCACATGTGGGTGCCTGATGTGTACCAGGGTGCGCCCACAGCCATCACGCTCATGATTGGCTCTGCGCCCAAGCTGGCAGCATTTGCGATTTGCATCCGCTTGCTGGTGGAAGGATTGTTGCCCTTGGCCAAGGACTGGCAGCAGATGCTGATGTTCCTCTCGATCGCTTCGCTGCTCGTGGGCAATCTGGCGGCGATTGCACAGACTAATTTGAAGCGCATGCTGGCGTTTTCAACCATCGCACAAATGGGCTTTCTGTTGCTGGGATTGCTCTCAGGTGTGGTGTTTACCGGGGCGACAGGCAACGTGGCCGGCAGTACCGAAGGAGCCGCAGCGGCCTATTCCGCTTCGATGTTTTATGCCATCACCTATGTGCTGACCACGCTGGCGACTTTCGGCGTGATCTTGCTGCTCTCGCGTGACGGCTTTGAGAGCGAAGAAATCGCTGATTTGGCCGGGCTGAACCAGCGCAGCCCGCTGTATGCGGCGGTGATGGCGGTTTGCTTGTTCTCGCTGGCCGGCATTCCGCCCATGGTCGGGTTCTTTGCCAAACTCTCGGTTTTGCAGCCCTTGATTGCCACGGGTCAAACCATGTATATCGGCTTGGCGGTATATGCCGTCATCATGAGTTTGATTGGCGCGTTTTACTATTTGCGCATCGTCAAGGTGATGTACTTTGATGCGCCGATCACGGTGGGCGTGATTACCGCCAGCACCGAAGTGCGCACCGTGCTCGCCATCAATGGCGCTTTGGTGGTTATTCTGGGTTTGTTCCCCAGCGGTTTGCTCCAACTCTGCCTGCAAGCCATCATCAAAACCTTGGCTGCCTAAGCTTGTTCGCCGGCCGTTGCCATTCACTTCATGGGTCAAACTGAATCTGTCTGGGCGGTGGTGCTTGTGAGCGTGCTGGCGGCCAACTGGCCCTTCATCACGCAGCGTTTGCTGGGCATTGTGCCCCTCAAGAATGGCAAAAATCTAGGCCTTCGCTTGGTCGAGCTCGTGCTCATGTACTTCGTGGTGGGCGGTATTGCCTTGCTCTTGGAGCAACGCCTCGGCCAGATCGCACCGCAAAAGTGGGAGTTCTACGCAATTTCCGCCACGGCTTTCATCACCTTTGCCTTTCCGGGCTTCGTATGGCGCTATTTGCTCAAGGGCAGGGCGCAATGAGCAGCGCCACGGATTTGACAGAAACCTTGATCAGCAGCGACAAGCTGTTGAGCGGCAATTTCCTGCATGTAAAAAAAGACACCGTGCGCCTGCCCAATGGCCGCAGCGCCACG
>JBJTSL010000405.1:0-2749 GCA_046076625.1 Allobrachymonas sp. | reverse complement strand
CGTGGTGATGGCTTGGCGCTGCTGCGGCAAGCTGGCATGCTGGACGATGGCCACCGGGGTGCTGGTGGACAGGGCGCTGAGCAGGCCAGCCTCGATTCTGGCGGCATGCGTCATGCCCATGTAGATCACTAGGGTGAGCTTGGCCTGTTGCGCCGCTTGGGAGAGCAAGGTCCAATCAGGGCCACTGTCGCCAAGCTTGGCATGGCCGGTGATGAAGACCACGCCATGGGCATGATCGCGGTGCGTCAGCGGCACATTGAGCGAGCTGACTGCCGCCAGACCTGATGTGATGCCATTGATGACTTCTACTTCAATGCCTGCTGCGGCTAAGGCTTCTACTTCTTCGCCACCTCGCCCGAAGATGAAGGGATCACCGCCTTTCAAGCGCACCACGGTCTCGCCTTCTTTGGCAGCCATGACCATGAGTTTTTCGATGAAGGCCTGCGGCGTGGACTTGCAGCCGCCGCGCTTGCCCACATGCACGATGCGAGCGGCGGGTCGGGCATGGGAGAGGATGGCTTCGTTGACCAAATCGTCGACCAAGATCACGGTGGCTCGGCTAATCGCTTTGGCGGCTTTGAAGGTGAGCAATTCAGGGTCGCCAGGGCCAGCGCCAACGAGCAGCACTTTGCCTGAATAGGGGGAGCTGAGGCTGTTGTTCATGTCTTCTCCTGCATCAGGCACATTAAATGCAAGATGTGTTCCACTTGCGCGGCAATGGGCGCTGGCACAGATTGTTCCCCCTGCAGTACAGCTTGGATATAAGCGGCTGTCTCATGGGCTTGGCAACTGGCCGGCCAATCGGGCAGGCTGGCCAATGCGCCTTCTTGTGCCGCGCACAACGCCACCGGATGGCCATGGACAAAACCATCCATGCGCGGGCGGCGGCGCGCATCTGCCACGCTTTCGCCCTCCGTGCCACGCAGCAACATGGCGTGGCTGTGCGTGAGCTGGAGAGTCTCGGTCATGGAGACGAGGTATTCTGGGTGGGTGTAGCTGGAGATGATGAGGGCATCGCTGCGGTTGGTGGGGTTCATCAGCTTGACGAGGCTGTGACTAGAATTGCGTAGGCCTACCGTGCGACGCACTTGCAACAGGCTGTGTAGCGCAGGGTTCAGTTGCTCGGTGGAGATGAATTGCGGTAGCCCATGTTTGACTCCTGAATTCATAGCACTCTGCGAAGATTCTATGCCGGCGAGTGGCTGATTTTGCTTAAAAGCCAGCTCAAATACCTGCTCGGTACCGACGCGCACGGCCTCTGACGTGCAGCCATGAACCAACACGGCAAACCCGCGTTTGACCCCCTCGCGTGCCAACAGCGCAGCCAGCAAAGTCGTCAAACCCGGCAGCTTACGTGCGCCGTTGTAGCTCGGGATCACGACCACCGGCTGCTGAAACTGCACTGTGGCCAAGCGCTGGTGCACTGCATCAAGCAGCCCGGCCATTTCCAGTGGCGTCTCGCCTTTGACACGCATGGCGATGCAGAACGCACCAATTTCCAAATCCGAGACCTTGCCATCCAGAATCTGACCCAGCAAATCCGCAGCTTGCTCGCGTGTGAGTGAGCGAGCGCCTTCCTTGCCACGGCCGATTTCTTTGATGTACGCTGCAATGCCCATGCTTGTATTTTCGTTCATGCCTCATCGCTTTGGGTGATAAGCATTTTCTGCAGGACTGGCGGGCGTTTAGGCTGTTGCAGCCTCTAGAATTCGCACGAGTTTTTTCAGCTGGGGCACGCAGCTGCCGCAATTGGTGCCGCATTTCAACTCCGCTTGAAGCGCACTTAGGCGTTGCTACTCTGAGCCCGCACAGGTTTGGAGGAAGCCCTTGATCTCGGGCTCATTGACACTGAAGCACGAACAGATCTGAGCGCCCTTGGCTTGTACGGCCACCGGAGCTTGCGCGCCCGGTGAGAGTAGCAATCTGCCATAGGCACTGGCGTCTTGCTGCCCTTGCAGCAAAGCGGTGATCCAAGCTTGCGCGCTGGTGTCACCGGCCAGTAAAAAGCCTTCAATCTGCGCTTGTTTGCCCCCACGTTGGACGCGGATCGCCCGGCGCTGGCCGCGCTTTTTGTCGGCGTAGCGTAGGCAGTCGATGCCTTGCAATCCGAGAATGCGCTCGATCTGCGTCAGCAGCGGATCGGCATGCGCGTCATCCGGCTGCTCGTACGCCGCGGCGCGAAACAAAATGCCATGGCGTTCTCTGCCTCGTGCAGCTTCTGTAAGCGGTGTGCCGTCGGAAAAAGGCACGCAACTGGTGAACGGAAAACGATGCATGAGATCTTTGAGTTGCTCGCGCACTTGCCATGCAGATTCAGGCGGCAGCCACGCAACGGCGAGCACCGTCCAAGGCATCTCGGCCTTGAGGATTTTCACGGCGGCGTGTTTCAGCTCTGGCTGCTTGGAGATCGGGCAATAGCTGCCAGTGGTGATCGCGTTGACGCCACCGATGCGCTCGCCGGTGCTGGAGATACCGCTTAAAAATTCACTGCCCCAATGCATAGCGATGAAGGCTTGCGTGAGACCCACTTCTGTGCTGGCCTGCACGGGCAGCAAAATAGAGCCGCGCTTGCTCGTCACATGCACGAGCTCGCCATCACTCAGCAAACGGCGATGCATGTCTTGCGGGTTCATTTGCACCAAGGGCTCTGGCACATGGCCGAAGAGTCTGCCCAATGTGCCGGTTCGGCTCATGCCATGCCATTGGTCCATGAGCATTCCGGTGGTGAGGCTGAAGGGATAGCGTGATT
>JBJTSL010000404.1:0-6334 GCA_046076625.1 Allobrachymonas sp. | reverse complement strand
GCCGACGAAGCCGACCTTACCGGTCTTGGAGGCTTGAGCAGCCATCATGCCCACCAAGAAGCTACCCTCATGCTCTTTGAACACGACGGATTGCACATTCGGCTCTTTCACCACGAAATCGATGATGGCGAAATTGAGCTTAGGAAACTCTTTGGCCACTTTCTCAATCGCGCCGCCTTGGCTGAAGCCAATGCCGATGATCGGGTTCGCGCCACGTTCAGCCATGCGGCGAATTGCCTGCTCGCGCTGGGTCGGGTTGGTCACTTCAAATTCCAGATACTGCTTGCCGGATTCTTTCTTCCAACGCTCAGCACCGTTGTAGGCGGCTTCGTTGAAGGATTTGTCAAACTTGCCGCCCATGTCAAAAATGACGGCGGGCTGGGCAAAGGCGGCGGTGGCGGCCAGTGCAGCGGTGGCCACGAGAGCAGAGCGGAAAGAGATTTTCATGTTGATGGTTCCTAGAAAAGATCAAGAGAATGCTTGGTTGCAAACTGAACTCATGATAATGCCTCAAACCTTATCCGGTTGACAAAAGGGTTAATCTCTATTCCTATGCTTACACATTCTTTGGACTGGGCAGCCATCCCAAAAGTGGTGCTGCACGAACACCTCGATGGCAATTTACGCCCAGAAACATTGCTGGCGCTTTGTCATGCCGGCGGCATTTCGCTACCTGCTAACACGGCGAGCGGCTTGCAAGATCGGATTCACACGCAGGCCAATTCCGGTTCGCTGGAGCGGTACGTTGCGGCGTTTGGACTCACGGTAGCGGCCATGGCCACGCCAGAGGCTTGCGAACGCGTGGCCTTTGAAGCGGTGCAGGATTGCGCGGCGGATGGCGCGTTGCTCGTTGAGCTGCGTATGGCCCCTTTATTACTGGAGGCACATGGTTTGACCGGGGATGAGGCCGTGCTGGCGATGTTGGCGGGTCTGACGCGTGGCAGTGCAGCCACGGGCGTGCCAGCGGGCTTGATCGTTTGCGGCATGCGCACCGATGCGACAGCGGATGTATTGCGTAGCGCCAAGCTGGCGGCGCGGTTTGTTGGCAAAGGCCAAGGATCACAGGTTGTCGGCTTTGACTTGGCAGGCGCTGAGCGTGGTTTTCCGGCCACCCCGCACGCCAAGGCGGTGGCGCTGGCGAAAGACGCAGGCTTGGGGCTGACGCTGCATGCGGGCGAAGCCGATGAGGGCGAACGCGTGATGGAGGCCATGAATTTGGGCGCAACCCGCATCGGCCATGGTGTGCAGATCACACAGGGCGAGGGCGCAGCGTCTCGCATGGCCAGAGCGCGGGAGGCGGGAGTGCATTTCGAAGTTTGCCCCACGAGTAATGTGCATACCGGCGCAAGTCGCTCGGTGGCCGAGCATCCGCTGAAGCTGATGGAGAAGGCACAGCTCAATTGGTCGATTCAGGCGGATAACCGCTTGATTTCAGTCATCAGCCAAGGCGGGGAATTTGAAGCCGTGCAGCGGGAGACGGGCTTAAGTCTTGCGCAGATCATGCAAGGTCAGTGGCGCGCGGTGCATGCTTCGTTCTTGCCCACCGCGCAACGCGCACAGGCCGCTCAGCGCTTGAGTGAATGGTGCGCAGCGCAAGCGATTGCTATCAATACATGAGCACTCTGCGAAGATTCGATGCCGGCCAGTGCTCGGTTTGGCATAAAAAAGCCCGCTACAGGAGCGGGCTTTTTGCATTGAGCTTGGAAGATTACTTCTTGGGCTCTTCTTTCTTAGGAGCAGCAGCGGCTGCTTTCTCGTCTTTCTTTGGCTCGGCTTTGGTTTTTTTGTCAGCGTCGGCTTTGGCTTTGGCATCGGCCTTGGCCTTCTTATCTGCTTCAGCTTTGGCTTTCTTCTCGTCATCAGCCTTCTTCTTGGCTTCTGCCTTGGCTTTCTTCTCTTCTTCGGCCTTCATTTTGGCGTCAGCCTTGGGATCTTTTTTCTCGTCCTTGGCAGCAGCGGGCTTGGCATCAGCGGCTTTGGCATCTTTGGCGGGAGCGGCGGCGGCAGCAGGCTTCTCGTCCTTCTTCGCTGCGGCTGGCTTCTCGTCTTTCTTCGGTGTTGCAGCCACGCCTTTGTAGCCTTGACCGTTGACGGTCATGCCTTCAGCGGAGAACTTGGCGGCGTTGGTCTCGCCAATACCGTTGACGCGGGTGACCAGATCGTTCCAGTCTTTGAATTGGCCTTTTTTGCGCTCGTCCAAAATCTTGCCGGAAATACCTGGGCCAATGCCCTTGATGCCGTCGAGTTCGGCGGCGGTGGCTTTATTCACGTCCACAGCAGCGAACGACAGGGCTGCGTAGAACAGCGCAAACAAGACAAACAGTTTTTTCAACATGGGTACAACTCCTCGGAGGATGGAATGAATGGTTTTTGAGCCCGGCGAATCCGAAGCTGCTGAACTATAACGGGGCGCGGGGCGGCGGGTTGACCCGGCTGGCTCAGGAAAACTGGTATTAACCCTTATTGGACTACTCGCGAGCTTTCCAGGTCAGGATGAAAGGCGAGGGCGGAAGCTTGCCATGCGTGTCGCGCGGCAGGATTTCAGTCTTTTCAAATGCCCGGGCCACGGCCTCGTCCCACTGCGGGCTGCCACTGGATTTGATGATGCGCGGGCGGCTGGCAATCGTGCCGTCGGGCAAGATGCTGATGCTCAGTTCGAGGTCTTTGAGCGCAGAGCGCTCGCCGGTGTAGTTGATTTGGGGGTTGACACGGGCTTTCACACGTGCGTCCCAGCCACTGGCCATGCCTGAGGTTTGCAGAGCGCTGCCTTGTGCGCTGGGCGCACCGGAAGCGCCTGCCAAACCGGCCATACGCTGCAAATTTTTCTGTCGCTCGGCTTCTTTTTGCTCAGCCAGCCTTTTTGCCTCTTGCACGGGATTGGCTTTGGCTTCAGGTCGAGGCTGCGGTTTGGGTTCAGGCTTGGGTTCTACCTTGACCTCTGGTTTCGGCGGCTTGGGTTTTTGCTGCTCCAATGCGATGTCAGGCGCTTTCGGGGGCGCAGGCTCGGGCGTGACCACGGGTTGAGCTGGCGGCGGCTGTGGGACATCTTGCAGTTTGGGGGCAGCTTGCTGGGGGGTGGCGCTCCAAAGCTCGGCCTCCACCGTTGTCACCGAGGCTTGGCGATTCCAGCTCACGCCCCAGGTGAGCGCGCCCACCAACAGCAGATGCGCAATGAGCGCTAAGGATATCGCCCGTCCCGTGCCCTGCGCACGCGGCGGGTAAAAATCGAGCCGGTCGAAGCGGGAGGTGGCTGCACTCGACATGGCCGTGTTACGGGGCGAGCTGCACGGACAGCCCCACGCGCTCAATGCCTGCGCGCTTGAGTTTGTCCATCACTTGCACCACGGTTTCGTATTTCACGCTTTTGTCAGCGCTGATCACTACCGCTGTGTTGGCCTGCCGGGCTTGCAGTTTTTTGACCTGATCTGCTACGGTACTGATAGCACTCTGCGCAGATTCTTTGCCGGCGGGAAGCAGTTTTAGCTCTAAATTCTCATCTTTTCTGATGATGATCTGGATCACCGCATCGGGCTGCTTGGCAGCTTTGCCCACGCTGGGCAGGTCAATCATGCTAGGCTTGATCAGAGGCGCGGTGACCATGAAGATGATCAGCAACACCAGCATCACGTCGATGAAGGGCACCATGTTGATTTCGTTGATGGTGCGGCGACCTCTTCCGCGAGAAATCAGGGTTGGCATTTGCGTGACTTTCAGTGCCCCGAGGCACTAGCCGCTGAAGAAGCGCTCACATTGCGCTGCAAGATGTTGGAAAACTCTTCGATGAAGGTTTCCAACTTGATCGCCACGCGGTCAATGTCTCGCGCAAAGCGGTTGTAGGCGACGACGGCTGGGATGGCGGCGAACAGGCCGATGGCTGTAGCGACCAGCGCTTCTGCGATGCCGGGCGCAACAGTGGCCAGCGTCACTTGTTGGAGCGACGCAAGACCCGTGAACGCATGCATGATGCCCCAGACGGTGCCAAACAAGCCTACGTAAGGGGACACCGAACCGACCGAGGCGAGGAAGGACAGGTTGCTCTCCACGGCATCCATCTCGCGCTGCAAGCTGGCACGCATCGCGCGGCGTGCGCCGTCCATCAAGGTGCCAGCGTCAGAAATGCGCCGCTCGCGCAGCTTTTGGAATTCGCGCATGCCGCTGGCAAAAATCCGCTCCATGGGGCCTGCGAGTTTGGCGTTTTGCGCGGCACTGGCATACAGATCGTTGAGTGATGCGCCGCTCCAAAACTCTTTTTCAAAGCTCTCATTGAGCGCATTGATTTTTTTGAGCGAGGCAAGTTTGCGAAAAATCGCTGCCCAGCTCGCAATCGACACGATCACCAGCAGCAGCATCACGGCCTGCACCACGAAGCTGGCGTTCAGGATGAGCGAGAGGATGGACAGATCGGGGTTGGCGTTATTCAAGCAAGTGCCTCCAAAACAGATGAGGGGATTCTGCCCGGTTTGAGCGTGGCCGCATCGACCCAAGCGATACAAATTGTGCCTTGGCAAATCGCCTGTGTCATGCCATGCGCATGGGAGGCGGGCTTGGGCAATAAGTTCATTTGCTCCTTATTTGATAGCAAATCAGGCATATTTTTTGACGGCGAGACCGTGATTTCGCCTAAAATTTCCTGTTTGAGCGTCAGGCTGGCGCGGCCTTGTTCGATGATTTCGGTGCTGACTTGCAGCAGATCATCCAGACGCGCCGGATGCAGGTATTTGAGCTGCGTATCGGTCACCACGAACATGCAATCAGTCTGCTCTTTCAAAACTTGCTGGGAAATTCCCAGCGAGCGCAGCCATTCGGTACGGGCGCGCTCCATGAATTTCAGATAGTTTGCGTAGAAGACAATGCCGCCAGCATCAGTGTCTTCCCAATAGACGCGGATGGGAAAGGTGAAACTCAATTCAAAGCCTCGCGAATCCGGGCGACAGCCATCTGCAAATCCTGCATTGAACTGGCGGTGGAAAAGCGCACGAAGTTTGCCGTGCAGTCGGTGCCAAAGTCGCGCCCTGGCGTGATGGCCACGTGGGCGCGGCGCATGATCTCAAACGCGAAATCCCAACTGTCTTGTACATTCAATTTGGCAAACAGGGGCGAGGCATCGGCATACACGTAAAACGCGCCATCAGGCTCCACCGGAATCTTGAAACCCAGCTCGCGCAGAGCTGGCAAGAAGAAATCACGCCGCGCGTTGAACTCCGCGCGGCGCTGCTCGTAAATGGCGATGCTCTGCGACTCAAAACAAGCCAGCGCCGCTTGTTGAGAAATGCTGCTGGCGCAGATGTAGAGGTTTTGCGCGAGCCGCTCAATCGGGCTCACGAGTTGTTCTGGCACGACCAGCCAGCCCAGCCGCCAGCCCGTCATGTTGAAATATTTGGAGAAGCTGTTGACGCTGATGATGTCGTCGCCGAGTTCCAAGGCGGATTTGCCAAAGGCCGCATCATGACTTAAGCCCAAGTAAATCTCATCAATCATCGTGATGCCACCTTTGTAGCGCACGAATTCATGAATCTTGCGAAGCTCGTCGGGGTGAATCGATGTGCCGGTGGGGTTCGATGGCGAGGCGAGCAACACGCCAGTCGTCTTCGCGCCCCAGTTCGCCTGAACTTTGGCGGCAGAGAGTTGAAAGCGCTCCTCGGGCGTGGTCGCAATCAGTTTCGCCACACCATCCGCCGCATGCACAAAATGCCGGTTGCAGGGGTAGCTTGGATCAGGCATCAAAATCTCGTCGCCCGAGTCCACGAGCGCGAGGCAGGCGAGCTGCAAGGCGGCAGACGCGCCCGCCGTGACGATGATGCGCTGCGGCGGCACCTTCACCCTGAAACGCTCACGATACCAAGCGCTGATCTTCCCACGCAGCGGATCGAGGCCATTGGCATTGGTGTAGCCCGTCTTGCCTAGCGCGATGGCTTTGGCTGCGGCTTGTTGAACCAGCGGTGGGGCGGTAAAGTCCGGCTCGCCCACGCTCAAGAAAATCATCGGCTTGCTCGTATGCGCCACTTGAGCTGCAAGCTTGGAGGCTTCTTTGAACACCTCCATCACGTAGAAGGGTTCGACTTTTTCGGCTCTGGTTGAGATTTTCATAATTTCAGAAGGGATTTTTTGAACGCAGAGGACGCGAAGGTTTCGCAGAGGGCGCAGAAAAGAAATTCAGGAAAAGAAACAGCCAAAATTAGACTTTTCTACCTCTGTATTCAACTTCGATTCTTGACTCCATTTTGGTTTTCTTTTCCTGAATTTCTTTTCTGCGCCCTCTGCGAAACCTTCGCGTCCTCTGCGTTCAAAAAATCCCTTCTGAAGTTATGAAAATCTCAACCAGAGCCGAAAAAGT
>JBJTSL010000403.1:0-7300 GCA_046076625.1 Allobrachymonas sp. | reverse complement strand
CTAACTCGACATAATCGACCGAAATAGCAGACGTGGCGCAAGAGTTTCGTCAGCAGTCTCAAGGTATTGAAATTCCATCGATGGTGCTGGATTTCGTCTGCGGCTCTTGGGCACATGCGGTGGCCGAGAGCCAATTGCGTTGCACCGATGGGCGCACCGACCCGGCAGGCTATCAAGGCTTGGTTACTGAGCTGTTTTGGAGCGTGCAGCCTTCCAAGGCCAAGCGCAACCGTAAACGCTTGGTGCAGCTTATTCCTGGCATGCTCTCCAAGCTGCGCCAAGGTTTGGCCATCATTGAATTCCCGCCTGAGCGCATCACTGATTTCTTTGCCGAGCTGATTGAATTGCATGAAGTGGCCTTGGAAGGCGGAAGGCAGCAAGCGGCGCAAGCCGCTGCAGCCGCTCAGCGCGAAGCCCAAGCAGAAAATCAAAGCGATGTACAGGTCAGCGATGGCACGATGTCCCAATTCGATGCCGAACAGGCCGCCGCGGCAGACCGTGCTGAACTTGAAGCCTTGTACGCAGCGAGCGCGCAAGCCACGCTGCAAGCGATGCGGGATGAAGACAGCACGATGCCAGGCGTGACGCCAGCCAGCGTGGTGGCCGAACCGGAGTCAGAGCCTGAGCCTGACAGCTTGTTTGAAGATTTTCCATCGTCACACCAAGACCCGCAAGATGCGCACGATGGCGTGTGGCTGGCGCAGCGTGAAGTCTCAGAAGCGGGCTTTGTGAACGAGCAGGCCGTGATGCCATTGGATGTGAGTGCGGCCATACCGGCGGCCGATGTGGTGACGCTCTCGCCAGAGGCAAGTGTGGCGATTCCGATTGGCTCGTGGGTGGAGCTGATGCTCGAAGGCGCTTGGGTGCGAGCGCAGCTCACTTGGGCATCACCCATGCGCACCCTGTTCATGTTTGTCTCACGCGGCGGCAAAGCACATTCCATGAGCAAACGCACGATGGACAAGCTGGCTTCGCAAGGATTGATCCGCATGGTGTCAGATGGCAAGTTGGTGGACAAAGCCCTAGACGCCGTGGCGCAAACTGCACTTCGCAACAGCGTCGACGATACTCGCTCCGTCTCGTGATTGCTCCTATTTTTATAGCATTTCACAAAGCTTTGATGCCGGCCAACGGCTTAAACCACTTAAAGGTCCGCCTCGCTCTGTACATCTAAAATCACGCCGGTTGCTACCGGATGCGTCATACATAGTCCGCGGGCATGCAACAGCAAGCGTGATGCAACGTCTGTCTCTCGTCCATACAAACGATCACCCACGATGGCATGGCCGATCGATTGCAGATGCACGCGCAATTGATGTGTGCGACCGGTTTCTGGCTCGAGCGTTAGCACTGACTGAGCGCTTTGCTCATCACGAGAGACGATCTGCCAGCGCGTCACGGATCTCTTGCCGTGCAGGCGATCTACAACATGCAGAGGCCGGCGGGGCCAGTCTTTGGCGAGAGGTGCATCAATCACACCACGATCTTCCTGCATCAAGCCATGCACCCGGGCGGTGTAGCGTTTGGTCACCTGCCGCGACGCAAATGCCCAGCTTGCCGCTTTTTGTGCGGTGGGATGCAGCGCAAAAAGCATCAAGCCGCTGGTGGCTTCATCCAGACGATGCACTAGCAACGCGTGTGGGAAGCGCTGGCGCACACGATGCAAAGCACAGTCCGCCAAATCCGCTCCGCGCCCCGGTACAGCCAACAAACCAGCAGGCTTGTTGATGACCAGCAGATGCTCGTCTTGAAACACGATGTCCAAGCCCCTATCAGGCGGTGGCGCATAGGGTGACCGACGAGGCAGGCCAGCTGTCATGTCGTCATCCAACATCGCGTCATGCGGCCGCAACCGCCCTCACTGGCGACCCCAAGCTGCGGAGCACATCGCGCACCATCTGCGCCCGATCTTTGGGCTCAGCCAGCTCACGTTCAATGCGCAGTTTTTCGTTGCCAGCGAGCTTAATGTGGCGGTTTTTTTGGATCAGGCGCACGATGGCCATCGGGTCAACTGGCGCGTCTTTCTTAAAGCTGATACTGATCGCGCCTGGCGCGGCCTCCACTTTTTGCACACCATAGGGCGCAGAGAGCACACGCAGCCGATGCACATCAATCAAGGTAGCTGTTTGCTGCGGTAGCTTGCCAAAACGATCCACCAACTCTTCGACCAGTGCATCAATCTGCTCATTGGTTTTGGCGGTGGCCAGTTTTTTGTAAAACGACAGGCGCAGATGCACATCGCCACAGTAGTCGCTCGGGAGCAGGGCGGGGGAGTGCAAATTGATTTCGGTGGTGGCTTGCATGGGCGAGAGCAAATCCGGCTCCTTGCCTTCTTTCAAGCTGCGCACGGCTTCTGCCAGCATTTCGTTGTAGAGCTGAAAGCCCACTTCGAGCATGTTGCCGCTTTGCTTGTCGCCCAGCACTTCGCCTGCGCCGCGAATTTCCAAATCGTGCATGGCCAAGTAGAAACCGCTTCCCAGCTCTTCCATCTGCTGAATGGCCTCCAAGCGTTGGCCGGCCTGTTTGGTGAGGCTCTCGGTATCTGGCACCATCAAATACGCATAGGCTTGGTGGTGGCTGCGCCCTACGCGCCCGCGCAACTGGTGCAATTGCGCGAGGCCGAATTTATCGGCGCGGCTGATGATGATGGTGTTGGCGCTGGGCACGTCAATGCCCGTCTCGATGATGGTGGAGCAGAGCAAAATATTGTGCTTTTGCCCCACAAACTCGCGCATCACGCGCTCCAATTGCCGCTCGGGCATCTGGCCATGCGCAAGGGCAATGCGCGCTTCGGGCAAGATGTCCGCCAAGCGCTGACGTCGGTTTTCAATGGTTTCCACTTCGTTGTGCAGGAAATAGACCTGCCCGCCACGCTTGAGTTCGCGCAGCACCGCCTCGCGGATTACGCCTGTGCCCTCGTTGCGCACAAATGTTTTGATAGCCAAACGGCGCTGCGGCGCGGTAGCGATCACGGAGAGATCACGAATGCCCTCGAGCGCCATGCCCATGGTGCGCGGGATCGGTGTGGCGGTCAGCGTGAGCACATCCACCTCGGCGCGGAAGGCTTTCATCGCCTCCTTGTGGCGCACACCAAAGCGGTGTTCTTCGTCGATGATGAGAAGACCCAGGTTTTTGAACTGGGTTTTCTCGGACAGCAGTTTGTGCGTTCCAACAATGATGTCCACCGAGCCGTCCGCTATGCCTTTTTGCGCAAGTGCGATCTCTTTGGCGGAGCGAAAGCGGCTCATTTCCATCACTTTCACAGGCCATTTGGAAAAACGATCCGAGAGCGTTTGGAAATGCTGCTCGGCCAGCAGCGTGGTGGGTGCAAGCAGGGCGACTTGCTTACCGCCCGTGATGGCCACAAAGCAAGCGCGCAGCGCCACTTCGGTCTTGCCAAAGCCCACATCGCCGCAAACCAGCCTGTCCATAGGCTTGGGAGAAATCATGTCTTGAATCACGGCATGGATGGCGGCGCGTTGATCCGGCGTTTCGTCAAAGCCGAAATCTTTGGCGAATTTTTCGTAATCATCGGGCGAATACTTGAACGCATGGCCTTGGCGCGCGGCCCGCCGGGCATATATGTTGAGCAACTCAGCTGCCGTATCGCGCACCTGTTCGGCTGCCTTGCGCCGCGCCTTTTCCCATTGGCCCGAGCCCAGTTTGTGCAGCGGCGCTTCGTCGGCAGAAACGCCGGTGTATCTGCCAATCAAATGAAGCTGGCTTACCGGCACATACAGCACCGCGTCTTCGGCATACAGCAAATGTAAGAATTCCTGCAATGCGCAGGAGCCATCGGGGTTTTTCTGCCCGACATCGAGATTGACCAAGCCTTTGTAGCGCCCAATGCCATGCTGGGTATGTACCACCGGGTCGCCGACTTTGAGTTCAGAGAGGTCTTTGATCAGCGCTTCCACATCGCTGGCCTGCTCTTGGCGTTTTCTGCGGCGCACCTGGCCCTGTGTGGCAAACAGCTCCGTTTCGGTGATGAAATCAATCCCGCCTTCGTTCCACGCAAAGCCAGCGGCGAGCGGCGCGACCGCCATGCCGGCTTTTTCCTCACTGACTAAAAATTCAGCCAGCGAGTCAAACACCGGCAGCACGATGTGGCTTGCGCGCAAGAAATCCATCAGGCTTTCACGCCTGCCTTCGCTCTCAGCGGCAATCAACACGCGATGCGGCGAAGTCTGAATATGCGCCTTGAGCTGAATCAAAGGCTCTTCGCTGTCTCGTTGGCTGGCCAAATAGGGCAAACTGGATGCTATGAATTCAGTAGCATCCAGCGCAGATTCTTTGACGGCTAACTGCTCAAAACCCTTGCAAAACCCGTAAAACTGCTCTTGGGAGAGAAAGAGGGACGACGGTGGCAGCGCAGGCCGCTCGGGGTCACCTTGGCTCATGCGATGGCGCTCGTTGGCATCTTGCCAAAAGCGCTCAAAACTCGCATTCAGATCGCCGTGCAGCACCAAGGTGGCATCGTGCAAGTAGTCAAAAATCGTGGCCAGTTCGTCAAAAAATAGGGGTAAAAAATACTCGATACCGGCTGTGGCGATGCCGGAGGCCATATCTTTGTAGATGCGGCTTTTGGTCGGGTCACCGTCCAGCAGCTCGCGCCAACGCGTGCGGAACAGCTTGCGCGCATCCTCGTCTAGCGGAAACTCCCGCCCTGGCAGCAGCCGCACTTCGGGCACAGGATACAAGCTGCGCTGCGAGTCGGGGTCAAAGGTGCGGATCGAATCGACCTCATCATCAAACAAATCCACCCGATACGGCACAGCACTGCCCATGGGAAACAAATCAATCAAGCCGCCACGTACCGCATACTCACCGGGACTGACCACCTGCGTCACATGCGCATAACCCGCCAGCGTGAGCTGCGCCTTGAATTTGGCCTCATCAAGCTTTTGCTTTTGCTTGAAATGGAAGGTGGTTGCGGCCAAGAAAGAGGGCGGAGCGATGCGGTACAGCGCAGTCGTAGCCGGGATGAACAGCAGATCCACCGCTTCCGGGTGGGTTCTGTCTTTGCTTTGAAGTATGCGCCACAGCGTGGCCAGCCGCTCCGAAATCAAATCCTGATGCGGCGAAAACGTGTCGTAAGGTAAGGTTTCCCAATCCGGGAACATCACCCCTCGCAAGCTAGGCTGAAAAAATGCCATCTCATCTTGCAAGCGTTGTGCATCTGCTGCATCCGCGCACACGATGGCCGTGATGCGACCGTGCCGTTGTTGCAATGCCGCAAATTCCCCGAGCATCAGCGCATCGCTGCTGGAAACGGGACGGGGTAAGGTATAGCGCTGACCGGGCAAGAGCTTGGGTAAATCCATTGTTGTTGTACACGCAAAAAAGCCAAATACCCCGTTTCTTGCGAGACGGGGTTGAGGATCGAATTTTATCTGTAGGTCAACTGGCGCAGGCAGGCATCCTCACGGCAGTCCATTAGAATCGTAGGCCAAACCATATGGCGCATGAAGCCAACTGACCATGCAAAAGAACCTAAATTTGTATGAACTATTGGGATTGCATCCCTCCGCAGATGCCAGTTTGATCAAGCAGGCCTATCTGATCAAATTGCAAGAGCTTGAAGGTAATCCTCATGGTTTAGACCCAACCGCTCTTGCTGCACAAAGGCAAAAAATACAAATTGCACACAGCACTTTGCAAGACAGCGCTTCGCGCAAGGCTTACGATGCCATGCTTGCAACTGCGGCAGTCGAGCCAGCTGCATCGCAAACCGTGTTAGCACCCCCTGAAACTGCAACGGCCCGTCTTCCCGGGCACGTTGGGGATGCGCCAGGCTTGTCCCTGATGCCACAGCTACCCAACAGGGAGACGCAAGAATCTGCTGCTTTGCGAGCTGACGCCTTGGCCCTGCGTGCCGAATCACTTTCGCTGCGTGCGGATTCCTTGGTCATGAAATCCCAAGCGAGTACGGCCTCAATGGCACCAGCATCGGACAATTTGTTTGTGAGTTTGCTCACTGGAGGTGCATTCTGGAGAATTCTCATCTTCTTTGCATTGCTCGCAGGCATTGCTTTAGGGTTTTCTCGCTGTGCGACTGCTGTTCCACCTAGCTACAGCAGCGACAACAAGGCGGCAGAGAAAGCAGCATTGCAAGAGTATTTTCAAACACACGGTGTACGGCCCGCCAACATGGCTGAGCTCGAACAGTTGGAGGCCGAGCGCAGAAGGCGCGAAAACGTCCAGCGCAACCAAAAGCAAGACACGGCTCTCAGTGAACGGGAATTTGAAGAAGAATCGCGTCGTCGAGGCAAAGAAGTGGCAGATCAATTGCGCCAAGACCAACTAGAACACCAGCGCAACCTAGAGCGCATCGCCCAGGAGCGGAAAGAAGCAGAAAGAATTGCCTACGAGCGCAATGAGGCGGAAAAGCGTGCCACAGAAAGTCGTATGGAGAGACAACGGCAGCAATGGCAAGACATCATCAGGCGTTGAACCGATGCGACTGGTTTCATGCAACTTGCTACACCCGCTGCGAGCCGAAGCTGATGAGGCTTGCCACATGATTTTTTGCCTGCATGCAGGGCAAAAATCACATAGTTCGATTGGGCATGTCTCATGAACCCCTATGAAGTGCTGCAAGTGAGCCACAATGCGGACGCTGAAGTGATACGCGCGGCTTATCGGAGTTTGATACAACGCTTTCATCCCGATCGACAGCCAAATAATCCACAAATGGCAGAACGGGTTGCACAGATCACACGAGCCTACGATCTATTGAGCGACCCACAACGCAGAGCCGAGTACGACTCACTACGGCGGCGCACGGATGCTGAACAACGGCTTGCACCTCAACGTCATGCTTCATCACGACATCAATTGAGTACTCGATCATTTGATCTAAGCAACTTTTCTTTGATCCCCCGCGCATCTTGGCTGCTGATTGCGCTTGGATTTTTGATCATTGCTTGGGGAGCTGGCTTGGGTGTAAAAACGTTTGGGTCAGTCTATGTTTCCCCAGTAACCGAGCTATCTCAACTGCGAACTCGCATTGAAAGCCCCGTGACCAATGAGAGTGAAAAGCGTCAGATGTATGCCCGCAAGCAAACGATCTTGCAAGCCAGTCCTGAGTTGTCTCTCAAAGACAATCAATTACGTCTTGACGATCTGGCAGGTCGTAGTGTCTCCCTGTTGAAGGCTGCGATTTCCGAGGATTTTGTCGTCCGATTAAGCGGCAATTCAGCGACCATCACTGTGGTTATACCTGAGATCACCTTGGTGCTGGGTAGTTTTGATGCGCAACAGCTCAGTGAACAGATCAATAAGCATCGAAAGCAAATCG
>JBJTSL010000402.1:0-5551 GCA_046076625.1 Allobrachymonas sp. | reverse complement strand
GCTTGGCCTCACCGGGCACGATGTCCAGCTCGTCATACGCCACCAAGATTTCCTCCGGCTTGATCTTGTAAAACCGCGCCAGCGCCGACACGGATTTTCCAGAGAGATTCATGAAGGTTTGCGGCTGGAGCAGCCAAACAGTGTTCCCACCCTGCGAAGTTCGCGCCACCAGCCCATGATAAGCCTTCTCCATCGTGAGATTCGCCTTCAATTGCCGAGCCAGCTCGTCCACAAACCAAAACCCCGCGTTATGCCGCGTCGTCTCATATTCCGCGCCGGGGTTGCCCAAGCCAACAAACAATTTAATCATGGGGTGTGATTATCTCTGCTTCTATTTTTGGTGCGACGCAGGCGAGCGGGTGTAGCGAAGCCATGGCGCACAAAGACCTTTCGACAGGCTCATGGCGAACGGTTAGGATTACTATAAATCTAATAGCACTCTGCGTAGTAAATACGACGGCTTTAAGTCAAAAACGCTTTCAATTCTGAACCTCAATTGCCTACCGAGCGAATCATCTCCGCCACCAAAGCCAATCTGCGTGGGATGCGGTCGATCAGGATGTATTCCTCTTGATCGGAATGGTAATTGCCACCGGGCAGGCCCATATTTTCGATGACGGGTTTGCCGGATTGGGCGGCCCAGGCGGCATCGGTGCCGCCGAAGGTGCGGGGGATGAATTCGAGCTGGCCGCCGAGCTGGGTGTAAATTGTTTTGGCGAGCTGGGCCATTTGCTTGCCTTGTTCGGACGCATTGAAGGGCGGGAAGCCAATGCCGTCTTGCACGTCGAGGCGGGAGCTGGTGAATTTCTTTTTGTCAATGAGGGCTCGGCTGTGTTTGGAGAATTGCTCGAAGGTGGGCACATCGGGCACACGCACATCGGCGCTGGCGGTGGCGTCGGGCAGGCCGTCGGCCTTGATGGTGCGGCCAGCCGTTGCATGGGCTGTGATTGAGGCGTCCCGCACCTGCGCTTGCGTGGCTGTGGTGATGATTTTGGCTTCCAAGGCTTTGAGATCCAGCGATTTGGGTGCGGCGATCTCAAGTGCGGCATGGCCGCGGTCTGGAATGATGTTGCCCACCAAGCCGCCGCCGGCCCTGCGCCATTGGCGCTGCACGCTGGGCTCTGCATCGAGCAGGGCGCTGACACGAGCAACCAAATGCGCCATCTCGACCACGGCGTTCACGCCCAGATGCGGGTTCACGCCGGCATGCGAGGCTTTTCCGGTGATTTGGAATTCGAAGCTGGCGAATTGCAGATCAGCAGCGGGGAGTTTGTCCATCAGGTCGGGCGTTTCTGCACGCGCAACGGTCCAGTTCATGCGGATGTGTTGCACTTGCGAGGGCGTGTCTTTGGTTCGCAAGATGATGTCGGCCATTTCCCCAATAGGGCGGTCGGCAAGCGCTAGCCGATTCGCGGCCACCTTCACCTGCGTGCGCCCCACGCCCGCTGTGCCCATCACGATGACCTCGTTATCGCCCGTGCCTTCGCCGGAGAGCACGGCATCATGCTCGCCTGCGAGGCGGCGAATCAAATCGCGTGAACCCACTGAGCCGCGCTCTTCGTCGGAATTGAACAGCATGGTGATCTGCGCGAAATCTGTGTAGCCACGCGCTTTGAGCATTTTCATCGCATGCAGGAATACGGCGATGCCGCCTTTGTCATCCGCAATGCCGGGGGCGATGGCTTTGTTGCCATCGATGCGGAAGGGGCGGGCGGCAGCCGTACCTGCGGGATAGACGGTGTCCATGTGCGCAATCAGCAGGAGTTTTTTCTTGCCCGTGCCTTTGAAAGTGATGCGCAAATTAGGGCCGACGATGCCGTTGGCAGGAGAGATACGCTCGGTGCTGGCGCTAAGCTCTTTGGCCATCGCTTCAATCGCGATGGCCACGCCATTCATGCCCTCGGCTTGGCCTGTGCCACTGTCGAAACTGGTGAGTCGTTTGAGGGTGTCTAAAACGAGTGGGGCTTCTTGCGAGGCGAGGGGAAGGATGGCGGCATCGAGCGCAGGTGTGGTTTGCGCGATCAAACTAGGCGCACAAGCCGTCAGCAGGCCAGCTGCCAACAGCTCGCGGCGAAGAATAGAAGTGTTTGGCATCGATGTCTCCTCGTTTGAAATTCATTGTACTGAATGTATACCCAGTCCGTGGCTGTAAAAAATACCCAAACGGGTTTACACTCAAACGCGATTCACGGGCGTCCTGAGCGAGCCCGAAAGAGCGAAGGAGAAGAAGTTGGGTAAACGTGTATTTCTGGATTTTGAGCAGCCGATTGCGGAGCTGGAAGGCAAGATTGATGAGCTGCGCTATGTGCAGGGCGAGAGCGCCGTGGACATTAGCGAGGAGATTGATAACCTCTCCAAGAAAAGCCAGCAGCTCACCAAAGACATTTACAGCCAGCTCTCGCCTTGGCAGATCACAAAAATAGCGCGCCACACCGAGCGGCCCTACACCATGGATTACGTCAATGAAATCTTCACCGATTTCGTGGAGATGCATGGCGACCGGCATTTTGCCGATGATCAATCCATCGTCGGCGGCTTGGCGCGGTTTAACGGACATGCCTGCATGGTGCTCGGCCATCAAAAAGGCCGCGACGTGAAAGAGCGCAGCCTGCGCAACTTTGGCATGAGCCGGCCTGAGGGCTATCGCAAAGCGCTGCGCCTGATGAAGACGGCAGAGAAATTCAAGATGCCGGTGTTTACGTTGGTGGACACACCGGGCGCGTTTCCTGGCATTGATGCCGAAGAACGCGGGCAGAGCGAGGCGATTGGCCGCAATATTTTTGAAATGGCCCAGCTCGAAGTGCCGATCATCTCCACCATCATCGGCGAAGGCGGCTCGGGCGGGGCGCTTGCCATTGCGGTGGCAGATCAAGTATTGATGATGCAGTATTCGGTGTATTCGGTGATCTCGCCAGAAGGTTGCGCGGGTATTTTGTGGAAGACCTCGGATCGTGCGCAAGATGCAGCAGAAGCCATGGGCATCACCGCGCATCGCCTGAAAGCGCTCGGCTTGGTGGACAAAATCGTGAGCGAGCCCGTAGGCGGCGCACATCGTGATCACAAGCAAGCGGCTGCGTTTCTAAAACGCGCCTTGACGGATGCTTATCGCCAAGTGGCTGACCTGAAAGTCAAAGAGCTGCTGGACAAGCGCTATGAAAAGCTGCAGGGCTTTGGCAAGTTCACAGATACGAAGGCTGACGCCAGAACGTGACGGATGGCGTGATCGGCGCTCGCTTGGGCAAGATGATTGGCTTGCCTCCTCCTTATGTTGTTGCCTACAGCGGTGGCGCAGATTCGACAGCTTTGCTGTTGATGGCCTTGGAGGCCGCGCCGGATAAAGATAAGCATGGAGTCAGCGCAGTGCATGTGCATCACGGCCTGCAGGCTGCGGCGGATGATTTTGCTTTGCATGCGCAAGCGTTTTGCTCTGAGCGGAATGTGCCGCTCACCGTGCTTCGTGTGAATGCAACTGCGGCGGCTGGGCAGAGCCCGGAGGATGCGGCGCGCAAAGCCCGCTATAGAGCTATTTCTGAGTATTTTTTGAAGCAAAAACAGCAGTTTCCCGGCACAGAATCTGCGCAGAGTGCTACTGATTTAGGAGTTCTCTCGCCGACCGTCTTGCTCGCCCAGCATGCCGACGATCAGGTGGAAACGCTGCTGCTCGCGCTCTCGCGTGGTGCGGGGGTGGATGGATTGGCGGGTATGGCGGCGCAGTTTGAACGGCATGGTGTGCAGTGGGCACGGCCGTTTTTAATGCCTGAGTATTTCATGGGCTCGCAACAAATTCGCGCGTGGTTGGCGCAGCGTGGGCTTGCGGCGCGACAGCCGGGTAGCGCAAATCTCGGCCAAGGCTGGGTGGAAGACCCAACGAACCAAAGCTTGGATTTCACACGCAACCGCATCCGCGCGCAGCTTTTGCCGGCGCTGGCTCAGGTTTTCCCGCAGTACCGGGAGACATTTGCCAGATCGGCAAGAAATATGGGGCAAGCCGGCGAATTACTTGCGCAGAATGCAACGGTTTTGATAGCTGCTGTGGGTTTGCCACCGCGGATTAAGGCTTTGCAGGGTTTGCCTAAAGCCCAGCAGGCCAACTACTTGCGCCATTGGCTCAAAACGCAACACGCCACCATGGGCTCGGAAGCGCAGATGAACGAACTGCTTGATCAAGTGGCCGCCTGCACCACGCGCGGCCACCGGATTCAGATCAAGCTGGGCGCAGGTTTTGTGCTGCGCGAGGGTGAAACGCTGCGATTTGAGGCAGCGCCGTAGTGCTGTCTCAACGCAGCGGCTGCAAAGCGCTGGTCATGCCAAACACCGTGCTGCCCCAGTTGGCGGGCAACTCCAGCAGCATCACGGGGCTGCTTCCCGCGACGCCTTGCGCGGTGGAGCCCACAAAGCGCACAAAGCGGCGCTCGCCAGCCTTGATGTCTTTGAGCAGCACATGGCCGGAAGCGTCCAGCGGCAAGCTTTGCAGGCCTTGGCTCATGGCGGCATCTTGCGCAATCTGGATTTGCAGGGCGCGGGGCGTGTCGGATGCCGTGATATTGGCGCGCAGCATCAAGCCTTCTGGCAGGAAGTCTGCCGTGGCAGCCACATTGATTTCACGAATCCAGATCAGGCTCACGGGAGCGGCGGCAATTTGAATCTGGCGCACCGCGTTGTAGCCCTCAATGCCCGAGGCATCCACGCCGCGCACGCGGGCAGAATAATTGCCATCGGGCGCGGCAGCTAGGTTGATGGAGCGGCTGGTGGATTTGGTGTCGAACACGATTTGCGTGAACGCGCTGTCTTGCGCGAGTTCGGCGCGGTAGCTTTCCGCACCAGCCAGTGGGCCCACCGCCCAAGGCGCTGCGCCGCCTTCGCGGGCACGTTCCACGCGCGCCGGCAAGGCGCTTTCAGGCATTGCGGGCAGCAAGGCCACCACCTTCACTTCACGCTCATTGGGCTTGATCGCCACGCCAAAGCCGCCAGCCACATCGGCGCCCACCGCTTGCGCCGGGTTATCTGCCCGCACCCGGCCTTCCAGCACCTCGGTGCGCGCCGTGCGTGCCACCGGGTCTTCATACGCCACGCGGAATTGAGTACCGCGAATGCCGACGTTGGAGGTCGGTGTGGTCACGCCCATGGGCTCTTTGCGCTGCGCTAGCTTGTTGGCCGCGACATCAATCACGCCCTCCACCAAGCGAATCGCACCAGAGAACCAGGTGGTAGAAATGCTGCTGGCCGGGTCTTTCATGGCATAGCCATGCGAGCTCACCACCTGCGCCAAGCTACGCGGCATGAGCTGCACGGTGGAGCCGTCAGAGAGTTTGACCACGGCGGAGCTGCCTGTCGCCGTTTGCACCTGCGCTCCTTCAGCGATGGCTGCGCCGGCTTGTGCAGGAGTGCCGTTGATGGTGACCGTGCCATTGGCGCTTTGCAGCGTGCCGCCAATAGCCAGCTTGGGTTGATTCGCAAAATTGACCATGCTGCGCGGCACATCCAGCACCTGCCCGGGCAGGATCACGTTCGGGTTTTTCAAGCCATTAAGGCGCGCCAGTGCATTCCATTG
>JBJTSL010000401.1:0-5983 GCA_046076625.1 Allobrachymonas sp. | reverse complement strand
CGCCACGCCAGTTGCCAATCACCACATTCAAGCCCTGCTCTTTGAGCGTGGGTACATCAATGCCTTTGATGCGCTTCTCGCTGGTCATGCCAATCGCTCGCATCTTGCCAGCCTTGATGTGCTCGGCAAATTCACTGTAGCCTGAGCCGCCAACACTCACATTGCCGCCGATGATGCCGGCAGTGGCTTCACCACCAACTCGGAAGGGCACGTAGTTCACTTTCTTCGGATCCACGCCAATGTTGCGCGCCAAAATGCTCGCCGCAATATGCTCGGTCGAGCCGCGCGAGCCGCCACCGAATTTCACCGCTCCTGGGTCTCTTTTCATTGCCTCGATCACGTCTTTCATGGTTCTGAAAGCTGAGTTCGCCGGCACGACGAAAACGTTGTATTCACTGGTCAAGCGAGCAATCGGTGTGCATTGTGTGATGTTCACCGGCGGCTTGGCGGTGATGATGCCCCCCAGCATCACCGCGCCCATCATGATCATGGCATTCGGGTCGCCTTTGGCGCTGTTAACGAACTGCGCCAAACCAATCGCCCCCGCTGCGCCGCCCCTATTTTCATACTGCACGGCATCAAACACTTTGGCTTCGGTGAGAGCTTTGCCAAACGCACGCCCCGTACTGTCCCAGCCACCACCGGGGTTGGCTGGAATCATCATTTTCAGCGCGCCAGAGGCGTTGGCGATACTCGGCAAGCTACCAGCCGCGGCGGTAGCCAGCAAGGATTTCAAAAAATCATCACGACGCATGTCATACCCCTTATTTGAGATGCCGCGATAACATATGTGGCATCTTGCGGCGGAGTATGGGTTGCCTAACTGTCGATCGCCTGTCAAAGCCCTTGGGTGAAAATACTAGGGCGTGTTAACACTATTTCTGGAGGCGCGAATGAGTGACAAAAGCCGCCAATCTAGGCGCACGGCGACGACCAGGCTCGCGCCTTGTCTAGACGAGCAACGACGAGTGGCGGCTTTTGCCACTCATTCCCTGCGGGTTGCGGCCAAAAAAGCCTCAGGCGGCGTTGCGAAGCCTTGGCCAGCAGAGACCCCCGCCGCGTTTCGCGCCTTGCCTGAGGCCTTTTTGACTCGCAGCGCGCTCTCCAGAAATAGTGTTAACACGCCCTAAGTATGAAGATCCTCTTGGTCGAAGACGACAAAACCATGCGCGAGACGTTGGTGCGTGCATTCAAGCGCTTGGGTTGGCTGGTGCAGGCCTGCGCAGATGGCCAAGAAGCTTTTGAATATTGGCAAAAACTCAGCATTGATGTGGTGCTGCTGGATTTGTCCTTGCCGGGGCGTGATGGGCTGCAAATTTTGGCAGATGCACGCAAACTGGGGCTGGATACGCCCGTGATCATTCTCACAGCGCGTGGCACGGTGGGTGACCGCATCTTGGGGCTGAACATTGGTGCGGACGACTATTTGCCCAAGCCCTTTGATTTGGACGAACTCGAAGCGCGCATCCGCGCTTTGGCGCGTGCGCATGCGCGAAAGCCTCTAGGAGAAACTACCCAATTTCAAGAAAAATCCGCCTCTCGCCGGCATGAAATGGACATAAATAGCTATCATTTTGATAGTCATCATCCCAGCATCCGAGGCGAAGTGTTGGAGCTCAGCCCGCGCGAATTCTCCATGGCGCAGGCCTTGCACGAACGCATGGGACAAGCACTGTCCAAGGAGCAACTGCTCAGCCGCGTATTTTCTGACCAAGCCGATGTGCAAGCCGAGGCGATCGAAGTAGTGGCCTATCGGCTGCGCAAGAAGCTGGTAGGCTCGGGCCTCAAACTCGTCACGCTGCGTGGCTTGGGCTATTTGCTCAAAGCTGAGTTGGCATGAAAAGCATCTCGCTGCGCAGGCGCTTGCTCTGGGGCATTTTGCTGCCAGTGTTGCTCTTCATCGTGATCGACAGCATCATCTTGTATCAGCAGAGCTTGCAAGCGGCCAACACGGCTTACGACCGCACCTTGCTGGCTTCAGCGAAAACCATTGCCGAGCAGCTTGATGTGCAAGGCAGTGGTTCAGAAATAGCTCTTGTGCCACGCGTGCCGTATGCGGCCCTAGAAGCCTTTGAAGCAGACAATCGCAGCCGCATCTTCTACCGCGTCACCGGTTTTGCGGGCGAATTGGTTTCAGGCTTTGACACGCTCAAACCCTGGACAGGCCGTATTGCCGATCAGCCACCCTACGCCGCTTTGGTGGATTTTTATGACGATACGGTGGCTGGCACACCTGTGCGCGTGGCTGTGTTGTTGCAACCCGTCTCTGGCGCGGGTGGCTCGGGAATGGCCACGGTGCAGGTGGCAGAAACCTTGGAGTTGCGCCAAGGGCTGGCGCGGCAAATACTGATCAGCACCCTTTGGCGGCAAGCCTTGCTGCTGCTTTTCATTGGTGGCGTGGTGGTGTGGGTGGTGCAGCGCGCGGTGCGTCCGGTGAAGGCGATCAGCTCGGCAATTGCGCAACGCGCAGAAAATGATTTGAGCCCTGTCGATGCGCCCGATGCGCCGCGCGAGCTGCTGCCGCTGCTGGATGCGAACAACCAACTCATGACCCGGCTCGATCATTTGTTGCAGCACCAAAAGCGCTTCGTGCGCGACACCGCGCATCAACTGCGCACGCCACTGGCCGTACTCAAAACGCAAACGCAATCCGCGCTGCGCGGTGATATGCCTGCCGACCAAGCGCTGCACGAAATTGAGCACACGGTGGATCGCGCCACGGAGCTCGCCAATCAGATGCTGTCGCTTGCCAAAGTGGAGCAACTGCGCCTGCAACCGCCAAACAGCTTGGTCGATTGGGCAAAAGTGCTGCGCGAAGTAGCGCTGGATGTTGCGCCCTTAATGGCTGCTAAAGATTTGGATTTCAGCCTGGAAGCGCCATCAAACCCTGTCCCAGTGTTGGCCCATGAATGGATGCTGCGGGAGCTAATCCGCAATCTACTGCATAACGCCATCAAGCACAGTCCATCGCATGCCGCGCTACTGTTGCAAATGAACGCCTTGGGGCAGCGCGCGGAACTCTTGCTGACCGACCATGGACTGGGCATTGATGAGGCGCTGCGCCAACGCCTGTTCCAACCCTTCTCAGCGGGGCAGTTGCACAGCGGCTCTGGCTTAGGGCTGGCAATCTGCGCGGAGATAGTGCGAGCCTTGCAAGGAAACATTGATCTGACCAACTTGACCGATGAGGCCAAAGTCATCGGCTTGCAGGTGCGAGTCGTCTTACCGCTGACTACACCAATGCCTGCCGTTTAAAGCGCAGCTTTATTTCTTTCGCAAATCCAGCACCCGCTTGGCTTTGCCCATGCTGCGCTCCACGCCACCTTCAGCACGCAACTCAATCGCTGCAGATGAGCCGATGTAGGTTTTGATGTCATGAGCCAATGCGTTCGAGGCAGCGCGGGCTGATTCTGAGTCCACAGCAACGCCGGGCTTCGTTTCGACCGCCACCGTCAAAGCATCCATCGGACCGTCTTTGCTCAAAATGCATTGGTAATGCGCGCTCAGAGCGGCTTGCTTCAAGATCAGCTCCTCAATCTGCGAGGGAAACACGTTCACGCCGCGCACGATCATCATGTCATCCGAGCGGCCAGTGATTTTTTCCATGCGGCGCATGGTGCGCGCTGTGCCGGGTAGGAGGCGTGTGAGATCACGTGTGCGATAGCGGATGATAGGCAGGGCCTCTTTAGTGAGGCTGGTGAAGACCAATTCTCCAAATTCGCCATCGGGAAGCACTGCACCGGTTTCGGGATCAATGATCTCGGGATAAAAATGATCTTCCCAAATCGTGGGGCCGTCTTTGGTTTCCACGCATTCATTGGCCACACCGGGGCCCATCACCTCGCTCAGGCCATAAATATCCACCGCTTGAATGTTCAGGCGCTGCTCGATCGAAGCTCTCATCTCATTCGTCCACGGCTCTGCGCCAAAAATGCCGATTCGCAGGCTCGTCTTTCGCGGATCAATGCATTGGCGCTCCATCTCATCGGCAATCGCGAGCATATAGCTGGGCGTGACCATGATGATTGTGGGCTTGAAATCCATGATGAGCTGCACTTGCCGCTCCGTCTGTCCGCCGCCGAAGGGCACGACCGTGAGACCGAGCTTTTCAGCGCCGTAATGCGCACCCAAGCCACCGGTGAACAGACCATAGCCGTAGCTGACATGCACCATATCACCCGGCTTCGCGCCCGATGCGCGGATGGAGCGGGCCACGAGGTTGGCCCACATGTCGATGTCGTTTTGCGTGTAGCCTACCACCGTGGGTTTGCCGGTCGTGCCGCTGCTGGCATGGATGCGAACAATTTTTTCGCGCGGCACAGCGAACATGCCAAAAGGATACGCGTCACGCAAATCTTTCTTTGTGGTGAAAGGTAGTTTGCTCAGATCGGTCAGTGATTTCACATTGCCGGGCTTTACACCCGCTGCATCAAACTTAGCGCGATACACGGGCGAGTTCTCATACGCATGCATGAGCGTGGATTGCAGGCGTTTCCATTGCAAAGCACGCAGCTCGGCGATCGGAGCTTTCTCAACGGGTTCCAGTGAAAATGATGATTTTTGAAGCATTTCGAGCCTTTCGCCGGCATAGAACCTGCGTAGAGTGCTATTAAATAGATAGTGACAGCTTTCAACTGCTTGGCAAGACCGTGCCCGCAATCTGCGCCGATTTGCCGCGAAACAGCGCGATCACTTCGTCATTTTGATTGGTGATCTTCATGTCGTAAATCCCATGGCGGCCAGAGAGAGTTTGTTCCACGCCTTCGCAAGTGAGCACATCGCCAAGTTGTCCTGGTTTGAGGAATTCAATGGAGCAACCAGCGGCCACGGCCACTTTATTGTGCGAATTGCAGGCAAAAGCAAAGGTGGAGTCAGCCAGCGTGAAAATGAAGCCACCGTGGCAAATCTTGTGACCATTCAAATGCAGCGCTTTGACCTCCATGCTCATGCGCGCGTAACCTGGTTTGCATTCCAGAAGCTGCATACCCATGGTGTCGCGCGAAGCGACATCGCTGGCAAACATCTGCTCGCCCACGGCTTTCGCCAACTCTTGCGCTGTCATGATCACTGCCCTTTGAACTCAGGCACACGTTTTTGCAAAAACGCACTCACGCCTTCGATGTAATCATCCGTCATGCCCATTGCAGTCTGCGCATCGCGCTCGGCGTCCAGTTGCTGGTCAAAGCTGCGGGTATGTGCTTGGCGCAAAAGACGCCGAGTTTCCACCAAGGCTTTCGTGGGCATGTTGGCCAGCTTTTGCGCAAAGGCCAAAGCCGCCGCCAGCGGATCGTCCTGCACATCCCAAATCAGGCCAAATTCTTTGGCTTGCGCGGCAGAGAGCTTGTCTCCCGTGAGTGAGAGCGCCAAGGCCCGCGCCAAGCCAATGCGCTGCGGTAAGTGCCAAGAGCCGCCCGCATCGGGAATCAATCCAATCTTGCTGAAGGCTTGGATGAAGCTGGCCGCAGGCGCTGCAATCACCACATCGCAGCTGAGAGCGAACGACACGCCTGCGCCTGCCGCCACACCATTGACTGCACAAACAGTAGGCATCGGCAAATTCATAATCGCCCGCGCCGTCGGGTTGAAATTCCGCTCAATCGAAGGACCGGGGTTGGCGCGCTGTTTGATGTCAACCCCAGCCGTGAAATCAAAACTGGAAAGATCAGCGCCTGCACAGAAACCGCGCCCTGCTCCCGTCAATACTGCGCAACGTGCGCCTGACTGTGTCGCTTTCGCAAGTTCTTCACGCAATGCATTGTGCATCTCAGGCGTGAAACTGTTGAGCGATTCAGGGCGATTAAACGTGATCAGCGCAATCTTTGCGTTGCCTGCATTTCGTTCCTCGGAGAGGACGGTGTGTTCGGTCATAGTGGTCTCAAATTCCTAATCGCCCGCGCCGTCGGGTTGAAATTCCGCTCAATCGACGGACCGGGGTTGGCGCGCTGTTTGATGTCAACCCCAGCCGTGAAATCAAAACTGGAAA
>JBJTSL010000400.1:0-6479 GCA_046076625.1 Allobrachymonas sp. | reverse complement strand
GGCGACATCCGCTTCATTGACGCTGCGCGGCAAATGGGCGCAGTCGTCACCAGTGGCGCGAACCACTTGGATATCACTCGCGGCGCTTGGCCTCTCCAACCGATTGATTTGGATTGCAACCACATCCCCGATGCCGCGAGTGATATCCAAGTGGTTCGCGCCACTGGTGACGACTGCGCCCATTTGCCGCGCAGCGTCAATGAAGCGGATGTCGCCTTGGATGGCGTGCTCAGACAGGCCCTCAATACGTATTCCATGGCGGATTTCTGAGTCTTTTGAGCCAATCGCCGGCATAGATATTGCGCCGAGTGCTATGAAATAGCTAGCAGATGAGGCATCTGCCTCAACCCAAATTTTGCCGGGGGATTGGTAACGCGAACCGGCCGCAATGGTGAATCGCTTCCAAGCATCGCGTTTCACGGCGATGCCAAACTTCTCCAGCAGATTGAGTGTGATTTCGATGTAAGGCTTGGAGATCAGCTCGCCATTCACGTCAATGTGAATATCTTGCTTGGCCACCAAAGGCAGCGCGAGCAGCAAAGCGGTGAGGAACTGGCTGGATACGTCGCCACGCACAGTAATCGGCACGTCCAATTTCAACTGCGGCTGGCCGATCTTGAGTGGCGGAAACCCAACGTTGCCCGTGTAGTCAATCTGGCAACCGAGCTGTCGCAGCGCATCCACCAAATCGCCAATGGGCCGCTCATGCATGCGCGGCACGCCTGAAAGCGTGAAATCGCCGCCAAGCACCGCCAATGCGGCGGTCAAGGGCCGCATGGCTGTGCCTGCGTTACCCATAAACAGTGACGCAGAACCCTGCGGCGCGTGGCCTCCCAAGCCTGTGATCGCGACGTCTGTCGCAACACCTGCGACAGACCGCTCTACGAGGCAGCCCAGCTGCTGCAAAGCCGCGAGCATGACACGCGTGTCGTCTGAATCGAGCAGATCATGAATCAGCGTACGCCCGCGAGACAGGGCAGCCAGCAGCAGCACGCGATTGGAAATGCTTTTGGAGCCAGGCAGTTGCACTGTACCTTGGGCGCTCACCAGAGGCGGCAAGTCAAGATATGCCGTGGAATACATCGTCGTGAAAAATCAAAAAATAGGCGGATGCGCGACTATTTGCGCTGCGTCATCTTCCACTGGGCGCGCGTGAGGCTGGCACGGTCGATTTCATGCTCCAACTGGTCATGCTGCTCGTCTTGCATCAGGCGCTCGAGGGCGTGCAGCGCTTTTTGGAATTGACGCGATTGCGCGAGCAGCTCCTGCCGGTTGGCCATGAGCACATCCGTCCAGAGCTTGGAATCGCTGGCAGCAATGCGCGTGAAATCACGAAAACCCATGCCCGCCAGAGATAAATATTCACGGCCGTTGGGCTGGTCGGTGATCGCGTTCATCATCGCAAACGCAATCAAATGCGGCAAATGGCTCACTGCTGCGTAAGCGGAATCATGCGATTCGGGCGACATTTTCAGCACTTGGCAGCCCAAAGCTTCCCACAGCGCGGTGGCCTTGGCAAGCTGCGCGGTTTGCGTGCGCTCAATCGGCGTGAGGATGACTTGCTTGTTGGCATAAAGCGCCACATCGGCATGCTCCACACCAGAGAGTTCTTTTCCAGCGATGGGGTGCGCGGGCACGAACAGTCCCACCTGGTCCTTGAGCACGCGCCGAGCCGCATCCACCACATTGCGCTTGGTCGAGCCCACATCCATGATCAACACGTCGGGTTTCAAAATGTGCTTGATGCTTTTGAGTGTGGCTTCCGTGGCAGCCACCGGCACAGCGATCAGCACCAAATCCGCACCTGAGGCAGCCAACAAGGCAGACGGCGCTTCCACATCGATCACGCCCATCTTCAAAGCGCGCAGTGTGGTCGATGGCGATTTGCTGTAACCGACCACGCGCTTGACCAAGCCCGCTTTTTTCATAGCCAGCGCAAACGAGCCGCCCATGAGGCCACAACCGATCAATCCAAGCTGCTCAAACATGTTCTTTTTGTGTCCGGGGGTCTGGAGTTAAGCACTGGTGGGATAAGAGCCCAGCAGTTTGAAATAAGCGCACAGTGTACGCAATTCAGTCAAGGCAGCTGCCACGTGGGGTTGCTCGGCATGGCCTTGAAGGTCAATGTAGAAATGGTATTCCCACTGGCCGGTACGGGCGGGGCGTGATTCAAATCGCGTCATTGACACGCCATGTTTTTTCAGTGGCACGAGCAGGTCATGCACCGCGCCGGGTTTGTTGGGCACGGAGACAATCAAACTGGTGCAGTCGCTGCCGCTCGGCTTGGGTTGGGAGCAAGTTTCGGGCAGGGCGATGATGCAAAAGCGCGTGCGGTTGTAGGCATCATCCTGAATCGCATGGCTGACGACGTGCAGGCCAAAGATGCTGGCTGCCCGCTCGCCTGAGATGCCCGCCCAGTTGGGATTTTCTGCGGCCAAGCGTGCGCCTTCGGCGTTGCTGGAGACGGCCTTTCTCTCGGCATGGGGAAGATGCTTGGTGAGCCACTCTTGGCATTGCGCGAGCGCCTGCGGATGCGCGGCCACTACCTCAATACCCTCCAAGTTTGTCGAGCGACGCAGTAAATGGTGGCGCACCATGAGGCTGACTTCGCCCACAATGTTTGCCGGCGTTTGCAACAGCAAATCCAAACTGCGTGTGACCGGTCCTTCGGTGGAATTTTCCACGCCGACCACGCCGAAATGTGCTGAACCCGCAGCGGTCGCGTGGAACACTTGATCAAACGTGGCGCAGTAAATCAGCTCCAAAGAAGAGCCAAAGAACTCCAAAGCCGCTTGTTCGCAAAACGTGCCCGCAGGCCCGAGCACCGCCACGCGCTGTGCGGCTTCCAAGCTGCGGCAAGCCGACATGACCTCACGCCAAATGTGGCTGATGTTGTCTGCTTTTAAAGGTCCTGAATTTGACTCTTGCAACTGGCGAATGACTTGCGCCTCACGCTCAGGCCGATACACCGCCGAACCTTCCACGCGCTTGATCTCACCCACCTCGCCCGCGAGCATCGCACGACGGTTGAGTGCGGCCAACAGCTCACGATCCACCGCATCGATTTCGGTGCGCAATTGAGACAGTGTTTTGGTGCTCATAGTTGGGTTTCGTCGCCACGCATACTGAGTAAAATGCTATGAAAATCAGAGCAATCAAGCATCGCTGCCAGGCTCGTCACCCGTCTCGCTGGCGCCCTCTTCCACAGCCGCATCGTTCTCCACAATGCGCTGCAAGCCGCTGAGTTTTGCGCCTTCGTCTAGTGCAATCAAAGTCACGCCTTGCGTGGCGCGGCCAAGCTCGCGGATTTCTGAGACACGTGTCCTCACAATCACCCCTTTGTCGGTGATCATCATGATCTCGTCATCGGCATGCACAAGGGTAGCGCCGACGATCTTGCCATTGCGCTCGCTTTGCTGGATGGCGATCATGCCTTTGGTACCCCGGCCATGGCGGGTGTACTCTTGGATGTTGGTGCGCTTGCCAAAACCGTTTTCAGTGGCGGTGAGCACGCTCTGTTGCTCATCTTCTGCCACGAGCAAAGCGATCACGTTTTGCCCATCTTCCAGCATCATGCCACGCACGCCACGCGCCTGCCGGCCCATTGGGCGTACATCGTTTTCATCAAAGCGCACGGCCTTGCCACCATCGCTGAACAACATCACATCGTGCTTGCCATCGGTGAGCGCCGCACCGATCAAATAATCGCCTTCATCCAGATCCACAGCGATGATGCCGCCTTTGCGTGGGTTGGAGAATTCATCCAGTGCCGTCTTTTTCACCGTGCCAAGATTGGTGGCCATAAAGACGAAATGGTCGGCTGGGAATTTGCGGTTCTCGCCCGTCAGCGCAAGCACCACGTTGATCTTCTCGCCATCAGCCAAGGGAAACATATTCACAATCGGGCGGCCACGCGAGCCACGCGAGCCTGCTGGCACTTCCCAGACCTTGAGCCAGTACATGCGGCCACGGTTGGAGAAGCAGAGCAAGTAATCATGTGTGTTGGCAATGAAGAGCTGGTCGATCCAGTCGTCTTCCTTGGTTTGTGTGGCCTGCTTGCCGCGCCCGCCGCGCTTTTGTGCGCGGTATTCAGACAGTGGCTGGCTCTTGATGTAGCCCGAATGGCTGAGCGTCACCACGATGTCGGTCGGTGTGATCAGGTCTTCGGTAGACATATCTTGCGCGTTGTGCTCAATTTCCGAGCGACGTGCGCCGAGTTTCGTTTGACCAAACTCATTCTTGATCGCCACCAGTTCTTCACTGATGATCGCGCCCACGCGCTCGGGCTTGGCCAAAATATCCAGCAAATCATCGATCACCGCCATGACTTCTTTGTATTCAGCCACGATCTTGTCTTGCTCAAGGCCCGTAAGGCGCTGCAGGCGCATGTTGAGGATTTCGGTCGTCTGAGAATCGGACAGGCGATACAGCCCATCTTTTTGCAGGCCGAATTCGCGCTCGAGCCCGTTGGGGCGGTAGTCATCGGCGTTGACCACACCGCCGTCAGCGCGGGTGCGGGTGAGCATTTCTTTGACGATTTTCGAGTCCCAAGTTTTGCTCATCAACTCGGCCTTGGCCACAGGCGGTGTGGGCGCATTGCGGATGATGGCAATGAATTCGTCAATATTGGCCAGCGCCACCGCCAAACCTTCAAGCAAATGGCCACGATCACGCGCTTTGCGCAGCTCAAACACCGTGCGCCGCGTCACCACTTCTCGGCGGTGCAGCAGGAAGACGCTGATCAACTCTTTCAGGTTGCACAGCTTGGGTTGGCCATCGACCAAGGCCACGGTGTTCACCCCAAATGTGTCTTGGAGTTGAGTCAGTTTGTAGAGATTGTTCAGCACCACTTCAGGCACTTCGCCGCGCTTGAGCTCGATCACCAAACGCATGCCCGATTTGTCGGATTCGTCTTGAATGTGAGAGATGCCTTCGAGCTTTTTCTCATGCACCAATTCGGCGATACGCTCTTGCAGGGTCTTTTTATTCACCTGATAGGGCAGCTCATCCACGATGATCGCCTGACGCTGGCCGCGATCAATGTCTTCAAAATGCACCTTGGCGCGCAGCACCACGCGGCCCCGTCCTGTGCGGAAGGCTTCTTTCACGCCACTCGTGCCGTAAATAATGCCGCCAGTGGGGAAGTCTGGTGCGGGAATGATCTCGATCAATTCATCAATGCTCGCCTCTGGATTTTTGAGCAAATGCAGGCAGGCATCGACCACTTCATTGAGGTTGTGCGGCGGAATGTTCGTCGCCATACCCACGGCAATACCTGTTGAGCCGTTGACCAGTAAATTCGGGAATTTCGAGGGCAGCACCAAGGGCTCTTTTTCCGAGCCGTCGTAGTTCGGCCCGAAATCGACCGTTTCTTTGTCAATGTCCGCTACCAATTCGTGGGCGATTTTCGCCAAGCGAATCTCGGTGTAGCGCATCGCCGCGGGATTGTCGCCATCGACCGAGCCAAAGTTGCCTTGGCCATCCACCAACATATGACGCAGCGAGAAAGGCTGAGCCATACGAACGATGGTGTCGTAAATCGCTGAGTCACCGTGCGGGTGGTATTTACCCATCACGTCACCCACGATACGTGCGCTCTTGCGGTAGGGGCGGTTGTAGTCGTTGTTTTGCTCGTGCATGCCGTAGAGAACACGGCGGTGCACGGGCTTTAAGCCATCGCGTGCATCAGGTAGGGCTCGCCCGACGATCACGCTCATGGCGTAATCGAGATAACTGCGGCGCATTTCTTCTTCGAGGCTGATTGGCAGGGTTTCTTTGGCGAAGGAAGTCATCTTGTGCGCTGCTCTGGACGGCGGGTGAAGCCTGAATTTTTATGGGGCAATTTGAGCGCAAGCATGTCGCTCAAAACCAACGATTTTAGCGCGCTTTACCACCGCTTCCGCAGGGCTTGCGGTCAGCGGTCTGCTTGAAGAAGCTTACAGCAAAGTGTCGCTTCGTTGCAACAATTTGGGGCTGAGGAAAACTGTAAATGCCCAAGCCTTGGACTGAGCCTTTGACTGTGGCACAATCAACCGTCGAGTTAGACCTTATCGACTCGCTTCGAGCAGCTAGCCTAGCTGTGGTATCAATTTTGAGGACGAACATGAAAAAACCGAACTCTGTCGCCGTGTTGTTTGCAACCGTCGCATTGGCTGGCTCGGCTCTGGCTGCTGGCTCTAACGCAGCTGCCGACAACTGGCGCTCTGGCCACGGCAACCTGCAGTGGAGAAATGGCGACGGCACCCTGTGCTGGCGCGATGCCGCTTGGACACCCGCAACGGCTGCCCGTGGTTGCGATGGCGCAATTGCTCCTCCCGCACCTGCAGCACCACGTCCAGCTGCCGCTCCTGCGCCAGCTCCCGCTCGAGCCGCTGCTGCTCCAGCTCCCGCTCCTGCTGCTAGCCCAGCACCAGCTCCAGCGCCCGCTCCTCAGCCACCCGCAGCGACCAAAGTGACCTACGCAGCTGACGCCTTCTTTG
>JBJTSL010000399.1:0-2204 GCA_046076625.1 Allobrachymonas sp. | reverse complement strand
CGGCGATATGCTGATTTGATTCATATTTTCATAGTTTTTAGGAGTCTCACATGGCAGCAAAAGACGTAGTATTCGGCGGCGAAGCCCGCGCACGTATGGTCGAAGGCGTGAACATTCTCGCCAACGCAGTGAAAGTCACCCTCGGCCCAAAGGGTCGTAACGTGGTGTTGGAGCGCTCTTTCGGCGCCCCTACCGTGACTAAAGACGGCGTGTCCGTCGCAAAAGAGATCGAACTCAAAGACAAGCTCCAGAACATGGGCGCACAAATGGTCAAGGAAGTCGCTTCCAAGACCTCTGACAACGCTGGCGACGGTACCACCACCGCCACCGTGCTGGCCCAAGCCATCGTGCGCGAAGGCATGAAATATGTGGCCGCTGGCATGAACCCGATGGACTTGAAGCGCGGTATCGACAAAGCTGTGACGGCTTTGGTCGCCGAGCTGAAAAAAGCCTCCAAGCCCACCACCACCAGCAAAGAAATCGCCCAAGTCGGCTCGATTTCTGCTAACTCTGATTCCAGCATCGGCGAGATCATCGCCAAGGCCATGGACAAAGTCGGCAAAGAAGGCGTGATCACCGTGGAAGACGGCAAGAGCCTCGACAACGAGCTCGACATCGTTGAAGGCATGCAGTTTGACCGCGGCTACCTCTCTCCTTACTTCATCAACAACCCAGAAAAGCAAGCCGCTTTGCTGGACAACCCCTTCGTGCTCTTGTACGACAAGAAAATCAGCAACATCCGCGATCTGCTGCCCACGCTCGAAGCCGTGGCAAAAGCTGGCCGTCCGCTGCTGATCATTGCTGAAGAAGTCGAAGGCGAAGCCCTCGCTACTTTGGTGGTTAACACCATTCGCGGCATCTTGAAAGTGGTGGCTGTGAAGGCTCCTGGCTTTGGTGATCGCCGCAAGGCCATGCTCGAAGACATCGCCATCCTCACCGGCGGCAAAGTGATCGCTGAAGAAGTCGGCATGACGCTCGAAAAAGTCACCCTGGCAGACCTGGGCCAAGCCAAGCGCATCGAAGTGGGCAAAGAAAACACCATCATCATCGACGGCGCAGGCGCTGCGGTTGACATCGAAGCCCGCGTCAAACAAGTGCGCGTGCAAATCGAAGAAGCGACTTCTGACTACGACCGCGAAAAGCTGCAAGAGCGTGTTGCAAAACTCGCCGGCGGTGTTGCCGTGATCAAAGTGGGCGCTGCCACTGAAGTCGAGATGAAAGAGAAAAAAGCCCGCGTGGAAGACGCATTGCACGCCACCCGCGCTGCAGTGGAAGAAGGCATCGTGGCTGGCGGCGGCGTGGCTCTGCTGCGTGCCAAGCAAGCGGCTGGCAAGATCGCTGGCGACAACGCTGACCAAGACGCAGGCATCGCCTTGGTGCTCCGCGCCATCGAAGCGCCTCTGCGCGAAATCGTGTTCAACGCAGGCGGCGAAGCCAGCGTGGTCGTGAACGCAGTGTTGGCCGGCAAAGGCAACCACGGCTTCAATGCTGCCAACGACACTTATGGCGACATGATCGAAATGGGTATCTTGGACCCAACGAAAGTGACCCGCACCGCGCTGCAAAACGCAGCGTCCGTCGCATCCCTGATGCTCACCACCGAGTGCATGGTTGCCGAAGCCCCAAAGGCTGACGCTCCAGCGCCGATGGGCGGTGGTGATATGGGTGGGATGGGTGGCATGGGCGGCATGGGCATGTAAATTTGCTCCTTGCCTGAGGCTCCAGAGCGTCGTTGCTTGGACTTGCCGTAGCGCTGCTACTGTCTGCGTCCAAGCGCCTAGCTCTGAAGCCTCATGCTGCGTCGATAGGCGTCTTGGCACTCGACGAAAAACAAAGCCCGCAGGCTGCAAGGTCTGCGGGCTTTGGTTTGGGTGGTGCTACGTTGCGAAACTCTGTTGCCGCTCAGTCGCCAAACTCAAACTCAGGCTCTGGGAAGGTGTTCAAAGACGGCTCCATTTGCAAAATGGCGGTGATGGTTTGGGTCAGTTTGGTTTCCTCGGCTTCGGTGTTCAAGCCACCAAACAGAGATTTGAGGAAAGGCTTTTTGGCGCTGACCATGGTGGTCCAGATGTGAGCCTGATCATCCAGCTTAAGATGCTCGATGCCAATCGCTTCTGACGCATTCATGAGCATGCACTGCACGCGCAGTTCATAGCCTTGCTGCGGAATGCTTATGTACCAGCCGCAGATGTCGGGTTCGGCAG
>JBJTSL010000398.1:0-16293 GCA_046076625.1 Allobrachymonas sp. | reverse complement strand
GCCGTATTGCAACACCGCGCCGGGGTTATCTGCCAAGGCTTTCACACTTGCTTCGCGGATGCCTTCCACATCAAACAGAGCTGCATCTGGAAAGCCGCCCGCCAAGCTGATGATGCCTGGCTTACCCAACAGCTTGAAGATTTCGCGGATGGCGGAGGTTTCAACGTTTTGCAGACGGGTGGCGAAGTTCAGCATGGTGATGGCGATCAGGAATAAAGAGAAATTTTAAGCAAAGTTGGCAAGTAGCCGGCAAGAAATATGCGTGCATTGCTATTGATTTAGGAGTATCGACAAAGAGGATCGGCCAAGGCATCTACCATTTCGGAATCGCCTCATCCTTGAGCAAGCCCTTGCGCTGCGCGTAGTCCGGCAGGATGGATTCCACCGTGCTCCAAAAGCGCGGGCTGTGGTCCATCACGCGCAGGTGAGACAGCTCGTGCACCACCACATAGTCAATCACCTGTTGACGGAAATGGATCAAGCGCCAGTTCAAACGAATGGCACCATCGCTGCCCGCGCTGCCCCAGCGGCTCTCCGCGCTGGACAGCGAAAGCTTCGTCCAGCGCACGCCAAGCTGCGGTGCAAAGTGGTTCAGCCGCTCTTCAAACACGCGCTTGGCTTGCCGCATGAGCCAAGCCTGCGCGGTATCGCGAATGCGCTCGGGCGCGGCATCGTGCGGCAGGCCCAGATGAAGTGTGAGGCGCGGGACACCAGGCAGGCTGGTGGCATCGGTGTGAAGCTGGGCGAGGCTTTGCGCGGCGCTGCCATTGCCGCTCCTCTGACGTGGATCAATCACCAAAATCACTTGCTCCCCCATGAAGGGAATCAGCGCTCCTTCGCGCCATTCAATCTGCGCCTGCGATTGTTTGGCCGCACGTTGCTGCGCTTCTTCCAGTTTGCGCACAATCCACACGGCTTTTTCCTGCAAGGCTTTGTCCACTTCATTCAGAGCCACCCAGCGCGGTGCACTCACCACCAAGCCATCAACGCCCACCACAAAGCCGATGGTTTTGCGTTTGGAGCGGCGAAATTCGTAGGCGACGATGCATTCACCACCGCCTTCCCCCGTGCGCTTGCCAGCTTGTGTGAGCAGGCGAGCCTCGCGGTTGGCGCGCGGGTGGGCGAAATGTGTGGGGCGCAACACGCTGGCAATCGGTGCAGCGGGTTCAGCCGGTGCGGCGGTAAGCTGTGTAGACGCTATTGAATTCGTAGCATCCTGCTCAGGTTTCTTGCCGGCGAGAGAGCTATTTTGATCAAATTTCGCAGGCAACACCACCTCGGTGAATAAATCCAGAGTGAGTTGCAAAAAGTTGCGCATGCACGAAGTTTAGCGCCTGTCTCGTCAACATCCCGTTACGCTTCTGTGGTGGTGAAGACACACTGGCCGCACAGGAGGTGACAAAATCAATAAAACCACAATGCGCGCTTTAGAAATGCTGTTTTGCTATGGCGATGCTGCGCGATTGCAGCAATAATCAAGAGTCATGGATACTCCGTTTCCGACTCTCTCACTGGACATGCTGGATGCGCAGGCGTCAGCCAAGGCTGTGGCGCCTGCGGTGGCCGCCACGCCGGCTACACCAGCCGTGCCCATGTCGGCAGAGCCTGTGTCTGCTGCGCCAACTTCAGAGTCGCCCGCAGTCCCAGCCTCAACGCCTGTGAAAGCCGCAGCACGAGCCGCTGCCCAACCCGCAGAGATGCTTCGCGATGCCTTGGCGCTCGCCATCGACACGTCGGCGCAGGTCATGGAAAATCTCACGGGGCGTGCACTGCTCAGCTTGGACCGCAAATCCACGGCCAACCCCAATCCAGATGAGCGCGCGCAGCTTGACTCCGCTGCCGCCACCATGGATGCGCACCGCCGCCGCTGGGTGCGGCAGTTTCCGGCTTTGCTGCGCGTGGCCTGCGCTCACCCGCTGCCGCCTGAGAAGGCGGCGCTGCTGCCCGTGGCCGACATGCGCATTTGCGCCGCTGAACTCGAAGCCCTGACCGAATTGGTGCTCAATTTGGGCAGCCAGCGCGGCAACCCCATGGGCCCGCAAACTTATGTGCGCGCCATTTGCGAGCTGGTGGCTCGCAGCGAAGGCAATGCGATGCAGCGCCAGCATTGGCAGGCCTATCTGTTGGCGGCTTTGGGCACGCAGCTGGCTTGGGTGTACCCGCAAGTCATCGCTACGCTTCGCACGCCGGGCAGCCGCGAGGGAAGCGCACTCTCCAAAGAAGCAGATTTTGCCGACTACGCAGCCTTCACCTTTGGCTTGGGCGGCAAAGCGCCGCCTGCACTAGAGCCCGTAGCAGAAGCCGCGCCACCGCCGATGCCCATCACGCCCGAGATGCGTGCATTGGCCCAGGAGGCGCGCCGCACCGTCGCGAAAATGCGCAAGGCCTTGGGCATGCCTGAGCTGGAAGACGATGAGCCGCAACATGGTCAGCCGGTGGATGAGATGGCGCGCATGATGCGCGACATCGAAGAATCCGAGCGGCTCATGGTGCAGATGCAAGAGCGCGGCATTCCCATGCCGGAAGACGATGGCATGAGTGACGAGGCCAGGCTGGCAGAGAAAGTGGAGCGACTGCTCAGCGATTTCCGCAACCGCACCAGCCCGACGCTTGCGCGCGTGCCCCAGCCGGTGCGGGAGGCGTTCGAGCGCATGCAAGAGCCGCTGGTGCGCTTGGCCACGGTAGACGGCTCATTGCTCAAACAAGAGGCGCATCCTGCCCGCCAACTGCTGGATGACATCAGCAAGCGCAGCCTCTCCTATGCGCAAGACGATGTGAAAGACAGCCCTGCTTTTGCCGCGTTCCTCACGACGATTACCAAGCTCTTTGATGCGCTCGGGGCAGTCGCCCAGCCCAGCAGCAAAATTTACACACAAGCCGTGGCCAAGATGCAGCCCGTGTGGCAGCAAATGGACGAGATGCTTAAGCAGACGGAAGAGCGCAAAGAGAAAGAGCTGGCCCAGCAAGAGGTGCGCAAGCAATTGGCTAGCCGCTTGGCGTTTGAATTGGTCAGCCGCTCCGATGCGGGTGATGCACCTGTGGCCATCAAGCAGTTCCTCATGGGGTCTTGGGCGCAGGTGCTGGCGCGCTCGCAGTTGCATCCGCAGCACCCTGGCGATGAGCCGCGCTATCTGCGCACGCTGGCGATCTTGCTGTGGAGCGTCTCCGTGCGCAGGGCAGGGGGCTACAAAGACAAGCTGGTTGCAGAAATTCCAGATTTGATGAAAAGCCTGAAAGCAGGCCTGCTCAGCGTGCAAGTTCCGCAAGGCAATATTGATGCCTTCTTCACCGATCTGAAGAAGCTGCACGATGAAGTGATCAATGCCGACATGGAAGCTGGCGACCCCGATGATGACGATTTCCCGCTGGAGCCTTTGGATGCCAGCTCATCGCCTGCCGACATTTCCGACATGATGATGCTGCAAGAGGACAGCAAGCGGCCTCCCCCTGGCCCGCCAAGCTACTCTTCGGATTTGAATTTGATTTGAAGCGCTGGCTCAGCGCATTAACTTTTTGCGCACCAGATGGATGTTGCTGCGTAGCGCATACAGCTCATCGGCATGCGAGAGCGGGATCTTGATTTTTTCGACCATGCCATCCAGCGCATTGATTTCATCCACCAACTGAGCGCGCACCTGAGGATCGGGGGAATCACGGTCTTCAATCTGGCGAAGCTGCGCATACCATTTGAATATCCGTGAACGCACGCGAAAAGTGTACAGCGGCGGCAAAATCCGCGACAGAGGCAGCAGCACCACAATAATGACCGACAGAGCCACCCACATGCGCTCAATCAAATTCGCCACCCAGAATGACAAATAGCGTTGCAACAGCGGTGGACCGTTTTTCAAATAACGATCCGCCTCCTGCGCCAACGGCAATTCATCACGCTGCGCATTGGGAAACTGGCGGGATTTGGCAAACCAGCCTGCGCCGCCATGGATCTGGTGTGCGGCATTGGTGAAGAGCTGGAGCAGGGCGGGGTGCGTGCTGCCGCGAGTGATGAGTGATGTGGTCGGGCCAGCGAGGCGAATGTCTTGCTTCGGATTGTCCAGCGCCAAATCCACCACGCCGCGCGGCAATACGGCAGGCGAGAGGAAGTTGAAGCGCCTTGAATACGCCTCACTCTGCTGCAAATCCATGAGCCTGATGCCCGGCGTTTGCAGGAGCATTTGCACCATCAGCGATTCCGGCGCGGAGACGAACACGAGCGCATCAATCTCGCTGCCGAGCAGGGCAATGGCGGCGGGTGTTTGATCCAGTGTGGAGAGTTTGATGTCTTTCATCTCTACGCGATTACCCTCTAGCAGGCGCGTCATGAGTTTAGGAACCCCCGAGCCGTCTGTGCCCACATTGAGCCGCCAGCCGGGCAATTGAGTGAGCGAGGCCAGGCTGGGTGTTGATGCGGGAGTCGATGCGGCAGGTTTCTTGCCAGACTTGGCTTCTGTGGTTGGCGCAAGCAGTTTGGCCGCAGCATCTTCGCGGTAAAACAGCCAAATAGGCTCCAAAAACAAACTGCCCAAGGTTTCTAGATTACTCTGGTCTTCTTCTGTGAGTTCGTTCGTGCCACCCTGCACAAAGCCCACATCTACCAAACCGTCGCGCAGCAGTTTCAAATTGGCCGATGAACCCTCGGTCTGTACCGTTTTTACCGTGATGCCATTGGCTTTCAGGTAGCTCACATATTTTTTCCCCAGCTCGTCATACGCGCTCTGCGCCGGGCCGGTGGCCAGTGTCACCGTTTTCGGGGGATTCGGATTGAGCCACCAATATGCAATACCGAGCAATACAATGCCGAGCAAAATGAATGGCCCGAAGGACACCAACAAATCACGCAGAGAGATCAAGGTGTAGCGAATGGTTTTGGTCATGGCGCTACTTTAACCGGGCTTGAGTGGAGAAGGTAGAAAGAAATTCTGAACGCAGAGGACGCGAAGGATTCGCAGAAGACGCAAAAAACACAAGAAAAAGTGAGCATCTCCATGCCGCATTGTTTTTTTGTATTTCTCTTTCGCGTTCTCTGCGAAATCTTCGCGTCCTCTGCGTTCAAAAAATTCTTAGTTTTCAAGCGCTCAGCCAAGGCAGCACAAACGCAAAGAACCCACCCAGCAAATAAATCCCCACACTCACCCCATACACACGCAGTGAGACCTTGCGGGTGCGCAGGCAAGCATCGCGCAGGGCGGGGTCAATGGGGCAGGGCGCGTTGCGGTTGATCCATTGCAATGCACCGCTGGCCGCGAGCATGAGTCCGGCGAAGATGAAGAGGCTGACCTTGTGCTCCGACAGCCAGACGATTTGCGGGAAGATGCCGACGAGGGATGACAGCGCAGCGCCTGCGCCCAGCGCGACCAAAAGCGCGGGCAGGGCGCAGCAGATCAGCGTGGAGCTGCTGGCAAACAGGCTGAGGACGGAGGTCAGCAAACTGCTGCGGGGTTGCTGCGTGCCGTCACCCGCCTCAGAAATTGCGTTAGAAGCGCTCATTTCTTGGCAGTGAGTTCAGACTTGATCGCGGCCACGGAGGTATTGGCCACCGTTTCGGTTTTCACCACATCGTAGCCCGCATCCACAATGCCCGCTTTGATTTTTGCCATGTCTAGTTTCTGCCCGTCTTTGGGTTCAACGGCGACGATTTTTTTCTCCAAATTCACATACACCGCCTTGTTTTGCGGCATTTTGGAAATGGTTTTTTCAATGCCTTGGGCGCAAAACGCGCAAACCATGCCATTGACCGTGACTTTTGCCACATCGGCCGCGTTTGCAAAGGAAAAAAGGGCACTCGCCGGCACGAATACTGAGCAGAGTGCTATGGATTTGAGAGTAAAAGAAGAGGTTGTCATGATGAGCTTTCTGATTCGAAATGATGAAACAAGAGTTTAAAACGTATAACGGAAATTCACTTTGAGACCTTGCGATTGCCCTTTTTGGAAGGGCGCGCCGGCTTCGATGAACAGGGTTTTGTGGATGAAGCGGATGTAGGGCGTCACTTCGGTGGCGTCTTTCAAATCGCCGCCTTTGCGCGATGCTTCCAGCACGACCCAAGGCTGCCATTCGTCGTATTCTGTTTTGTAAAACGAGAAGCCGCCCGAGAGGCTGTAGCGCGTGTAATCCAGTGCCTTGGAGTAGCTGCCATGCCATTTGTAGGCGGCATAGACGCGGCGTGTTTCATAGTCGAGCTGGATGCCAGGCTGCAAGACGGTTTGCGTGCCCGCGAAGAAATTGCCGCGCGCTTGGCCCACACCCATTTGCAAATAGATGTTGGCCTGCGCTTCGGGCAGGTTCCAGCGAGCCAGGCGATGGTTGATGTGGGTATCAACCATCTCCATGCGCCGATTGTGCGCCAAGCCCAGCGGCGTCATATGCGTCCATTTCAAGCCTGTCACGCCGACACCTGCTGCAGTTTTCTGGCCAAAGGTATAGATCAAATTCGCTTCTGAATAGTCGCGACTGATCTCTCCCATGGTCATCCAACTGTCTTTGAAGCCCACAGGCAGTGCAGAGGCCGAGTTTTGAAGCGAAAACAGCAACACGCCGGCATAAATACTTCCTAGAATGCTCCTATTTTGATAGTATTTCGAACGCATCATGGCGCGCTCCGTATGTGTGTGATGAAGAGATCGCCATCGTCCATGCGCACGGCAAACTGTACTTTCTCGCCCACTTTTCGGCCATCGAACAAACCCTTGTCCTTCACTTTGAACGGCATGGTCATGGCCTCCATCTTGATGCTGGCAATGCGCTCATGCTTGAGTGTGATGCGCGAGCGGATGGTATCGAGTCGGGTGATTTCTGCGTTGACCCATTCGGTGGCGACGGGGTTGGCGGCTGGCGTGGTTGTGGGTTGGGCGGGTGCAGTTTGCGCGAAGGCGCTAGAGCATGCCATCAATGCGCACAATATGCTGCGTTGAAAAAATGAAGACATTGATGTTCCTAGTAAAAACCAAAGACTGTTCACCCCTTGGGTAAACGCCAAAAAATGGGCGTGGCTAGCCCATGGTTCTTACAGGATGGGCGGTTTACTCGCGCGTTGTTGCTCTGCGCTGAGCCAAGCGGTGGGTGCAGTGGCATTGAGCATCTGCTCAGCGGCGATGCCTTCGGCGCACCGAAGCAAATCTGGCAAAGAGGCTGTCAGATGACAGACTTGGCAGGTCGTGCAGGCAGAGGGCGCTGCGTTGGTGGGGGCATCATCCTGCGCGCCATGGCAGGGCATGGACACGGTTTTTTCAGATGAAAAATGAGCACTCGCTGGCATGGAATTGACGCCGGACGCTAGCATTTTAGGAGCATTTTGAACGCCAGCTGCATGCTGGGCCTGCTGCAACAGGCCAGCCGTCATGCCATAGGCCATGGCATCGCCCACCAGGCCACGAAAGGCGGTGAGCACAATAAGCAGGCTGAATACAAAACGACGCATAAAACTGATGATACTCGGATGAGCAATTAGTTCCTGCCAGCGCAACAGCATATCGGGTCAACCCGCTACCCTTTTCGGCCAGACTCGTGTATAAACTACTTTAAGCCTAAAGTATTTTTTTGGAGATCCATCTTGAAGCGTACCGTTTTCTCTCAATCCATCTCGGCAATTGCCTTCTGCGCGGCCACTGTGTTTGCAAGCAGTGCTATGGCGCAGGTCAAAATTGGCTTCATGGCCACGATGAGTGGGCCCAGTGCTCTGCTCGGCCAAGACCAGTATGACGGCTTCATGCTCGGCATTGAGCATTCGGGTGGCAAGCTTGGCGGGCAGAGCGTTGAAGTTTTGAAAGAGGATGACCAACTCAAGGTCGATGTGGGCGTGCAGACCATCCAGAAGTTCATTGAAAAGGACAAGGTAGACATCATCACCGGCGTGACCTTTTCCAACGTGATGATGGCCGTGGCCAAACCGCTGGCTGATTCCGGCTCTATCTTTGTGGGCTCTAACGCTGGCCCCGCGCCACTGGCTGGCGCGCAGTGCAACCAGAATTTCTTCTTTACCTCGTGGCAAAACGACAACCAAGCCGAAGTGATGGGCAAATACGCGATGGACAAAGGCTACAAAAACGTCTACGCCATGGCGCCGAATTACCAAGCTGGCAAAGATTTCATCGCTGGCTTCAAACGCACCTACACCGGCAAGATCGCTGGCGAGGTGTACACCACGCTCGGCCAGCCAGATTACTCCGCCGAAATTGCACAAATGCAGGCGGCCAACCCCGATGCGCTCTTTGTGTTCTACCCCGGCGGTATGGGCGTGACTTTTGTGCGGCAGCTGCGCCAAGCCGGCGCTCTGGGCAAAATTCCCCTCATGGGCACCTCCACGACCGATGGCTCGACCTTGCCCGCTCTCAAGCAAACCGCACTGGGCGCGATGACCGGAACATTCTGGGGCCCGGATTTCAAAAACCCCGTGAGCCAGAAATTTGTGGCTGATTTCCGCAAAAAGCACAACCGCATTCCTTCGCAATACGCCGCCCAAGCCTATGACGCGGCTTTGCTGATCAACAGTGCGCTGACCAAAACCAAGGGCAACGCAAAAGACAAAGCGGCACTGCGCACGGCTTTGCGTGCTGCCGATTTCAAATCGCTGCGGGGCAATTTCAAGTTCAACAAGAATGGCTTCCCGATCCAAGACATGCATGTATTCCAAGTGATCACCTCTGACATGCCCGGTGAAGTGACGCTGGGCACGGTGGCCACGCCCTTGAAGAACCACTCGGATGCCTATGCGGCCAACTGCCCGCTCAAATAATTGACGAGTCGAAGCAAGCCCGGCTAGGCTTCAGGCAGAGCCGGGTTTCTTTTTGCTTGGTTTGCTTCTCTTATGACGCTGAATCTGCTCATCACCCAACTGCTCAATGGCTTGCAGTTTGGCGTCTTGCTGTTTCTCATGGCCGCAGGCCTCACGCTGGTGTTTGGCATCATGAGCTTCATTAACCTCGCGCATGGCTCGCTCTACATGCTGGGCGCGTTTTTCGCCGCCGTGGTGGTGGCCAAGACGGGCTCGTTTTTCCTTGGCGTCGTCGTCGCAGCCGGTGGCGTGTTTGTGATCGGCGCGCTGGCCGACAAGCTGGGTTTGTCGATCCTGCACAAGCGAGACCACTTGGACCAAGTGCTGGCCACCTTTGGCATCGTGCTGTTTTGCAATGAGCTCGTGCGCGCGATTTGGGGCAACGCACCCCTCTCGCTGGATACCCCCGCCGCTTTGTCAGACCCAGTGGAGTTTTTCGGCATCAACTACCCCAGCTATCGCCTCGTCATCATCGGTTCAGGGCTGGCGGTCGCACTCGGTTTGTACCTGCTGATCGAGCGTACGCGCATCGGCATGCTGATCCGTGCGGGTGCCAGTAACCGCACCATGGTGGCAGCGTTGGGCGTGAACATTGCGTGGCTGAATTTGTTTATCTTCGCGCTTGGCGCTGGCTTGGCGGGTTTGGCTGGCGCACTGGTCGCACCGATCAGCTCGGTGCAATCGGGCATGGGGGATGGCGTGCTGATTCTCACCCTGGTGGTGATTGTGATTGGCGGCATCGGCTCGATTCGGGGCGCTTTTTTGGGGGCATTGGTGGTGGGCGTGGTCGATACGCTGGGGCGGATTTACGCGCCGATGCTGCTGCGCTCGGTGGCCGATCCGTCGGTGGCCAATGCCGTGGGGCCGGCGCTGGCTTCCGTAGCGGTGTATTTGCTCATGGCCGTGGTGTTGGCGTTCAAGCCCGATGGCTTGTTCCCGGTGCGAAACCGTTGAAAGCAATCGTTGAAACTGATCTCATGGAACGTTTTCAAAAGCCTTTGATGATCGCATTCCTGCTGGCATTGGCCTGCGTGCCGCTGTATGCATGGGCGACTGGCAGCCTGTATCCGCTGACCTTGTTTGGCCGCATGTTGGTATTTGCATTGGCGGCGCTGGGCTTGAACTTGGTGCTGGGCTTTGGCGGCATGGTGAGCTTGGGGCATGCGATGTATGTGGGCTTGGGCGCATATGCGGTGGGTGTGATGTCTTATCTGGGCATCGCCAACGGGCCGGTGCATTTGCTGGTGGCGTTGGCCGTGACGGCGCTGGTCGCCTTGCCTGTGGGCTGGATTGCCTTGCGCACGCACGGCATTGCCTTCATCATGATTACGCTGGCGTTTGCGCAATTGTTTTTCTACGTGTTCGTGAGCATGCGTATGCTGGGCGGCGACGATGGCATGAGCATCGAGCGCTTGAGCGACTGGGGCTTTGGCTTGGCAGGCAACAAATACGCGATCTACTGCGCGCTGCTGCTTTCTATCGTGCTCACGCTGTGGTGCATGACGCGCCTCGTGGCTTCACGCTTTGGCCTTGTGCTGCGCGCCACCAAAGCCAGCGAAAAGCGCGTGAACGCGGTGGGCACGGCTAGCTTGCCCTATCGGCTCATGGCCTATGTGATTTCCGCTGAAATTTGCGCTGTGGCCGGTTACTTTTTGGCCAATCTCACCGGCTTTGTATCGCCCGCCTACATGACCTGGATGATCTCCGGCGAATTGATCGTGATGGCTTTGCTCGGCGGCGCCAGTTTCGTCTTTGGCCCGGTGGTGGGCGCCGTGGCTTTCTTGATGATGGAAGAAGGCCTGAAGGCCTACACCGAGCGTTGGGCACTGTTCTTGGGGCCTATCATCGTGTTGATTGTGGTGTTTTTGCGGCAGGGCATGTGGGGTTTGCTCTCTGAGAAGAAAGAAAGCATCAGCAGCGGAGGAGGCCACTGATGGCGCAGCCCCTGCTCAAGATTGAAGGCCTCGTCAAACGCTTCGGCGGCTTGCTCGTCACCGATGCGGTGAGCATGGACATCACCCAAGGCGAGATCCACGCCGTGATCGGTCCCAATGGCGCTGGCAAGACCACACTGGTCAACCAAATCGTCGGTGAGTTGGCCTCAGACGCTGGCCGCATCGAGCTGCTTGGCCAAGACATCACGCATTGGAGCGTGGCGCATCGCGCACGCGCAGGCTTGGGTCGCTCTTATCAAATCAATTCGGTGATTCAGAGCTTCACGGTGTTGGAGAATGTTTTGCTTGCTGTGCAAAGCGGGCCAGCAGGCGGCGCACACAGTTTCCATTTTTGGCGAGCCGCCACGCAAACGCCTGCACTCGTCGCGCACGCTGATGAGATCATGGCCTTGGTCGGCTTACTGGATTCCCGTGACCGTTTGGCCGGGGCGCTCTCGTATGGCCAGCAGCGCTTGATTGAGCTGGGCATGGCGCTGGCCTCCAGCCCCAAGGTGCTGCTGCTGGATGAGCCCATGGCGGGGCTTGGGCCGGTGGAAACGCAGCAGATGATTGACCTGCTCAAGCGCTTGCAGCACAACTATGCGATGCTGCTGATAGAGCACGATATGCATGCCGTGTTTTCTTTGGCTTCTCGCGTGAGCGTACTGGTGTATGGCAAGGTGGTGATGTGCGACACGCCCGAGGCAGTGCGCACGAGTGCGACGGTGCGCGAGGCCTATCTCGGTGACGAGGAGATCGCATGAGCCTGCCCTTGCTGCAACTCGAAGGCGTGGACAATGGCTACGGCATCAGCCAAGTTCTGTTTGGTATGGCGCTACAGGTGCAGGCCGGCCAATGCGTGAGCCTGCAAGGGCGCAATGGCATGGGCAAGAGCACCACGATCAAGAGCATCATGGGCATTCAAGCGTCTTGGCGCGGGCGTATTGTGTTTCAAGGCCAGAGCATTGAAAAATCGCCTTCGCATGCGATTGCCAAGCTGGGCTTGGGGTTGGTACCGGAAGGACGGCAAATTTTTCCGAACCTGAGCGTGCGGGAGAACTTGATTGCCACTGCGCGAGTTCCTCAAGCTTCGCGCAAGGAGATCGGCAACCCATGGACCTATGAGCGTGTGCTCACGCTGTTTCCCCGCTTGGGAGAGCGTGCGAAGAATTTCGGCAATCAGCTCTCAGGCGGCGAGCAGCAAATGCTGGCGATTGGCCGGGCGCTGATGACCAATCCGACTTTACTGATTTTGGATGAAGCCACAGAGGGTTTGTCTCCTTTGGTGCGTCAAGAAATTTGGCAGGCTTTGCGAGCAGTGCGATCGGAAGGCATGAGCATTTTGGTGATTGACAAGAATCTCTCTGCTTTGCTGGAGTTGTGTGATCAGCACTACATCATTGAAAAAGGCCGTGTGGTTTGGCATGGGGACTCGGCTGCTTTGCGGGCGGATGCGGGTTTGCGGCAGCAGTATTTAAGTGCTTAGTTACTTGTTTTGCTTGGAGCTTCGTTCGTCTGTTGTACCTGCTATGGGGCTTGCTCAAAAAGGCGAAGCAAAAAAACCTCAAATCGCCCCCAACTCCAACTCCTTGAGTTGTTCCTCTTCTTGCGCATGCAACAACGCCTGCACCACTTCCGATAAATCACCTTCCATGATGAACAGAAGTTTGTACAAGGTGAGGTTGATGCGATGATCCGTCAGGCGGCCTTGGGGGAAGTTGTAGGTGCGAATGCGGTCACTACGGTCGCCGCTGCCAATCAGGCCTTTGCGGGTGGCAGCTTCTTTGGCGGCGCGCTCTGAGCGTTCTTTTTCTTGTAAGCGCGCTTGTAGCACTTGCAACGCCTTGGCCTTGTTGCTGTGTTGGCTGCGGCCATCTTGGCATTCGGCCACCAAACCGGTAGGCAAGTGCACCACGCGTACGGCGGAGTCTGTTTTGTTGATGTGCTGGCCGCCTGCGCCGCTGGCGCGAAAGGTGTCAATTCGCAAGTCTGCGGGGTTCAGGGTGATGGCCTGCGCTTCATCGGGCTCGGGCATCACGGCCACAGTGCAGGCGCTGGTATGGATACGGCCCTGGGTTTCCGTCTCTGGCACGCGCTGCACGCGGTGGCCGCCGCTCTCAAACTTGAGCTTGCCATAAACGCGCTCACCCTCAATGCGCAGCACCACCTCTTTGTAGCCACCGATCTCCGAATGCGACTCGCTCATCACTTCGACACGCCAGCCTTGTGTCGAAGCATACCGCGTGTACATGCGGCAGAGATCGCCCGCAAACAGCGCTGATTCATCGCCGCCCGTGCCCGCGCGAATTTCCAAGAAAGCAGCGCGTTCGTCGTCTGGATCACGCGGCAAGAGTAGGCGCTGGAGTTCATCCTCCAGCTGCGCCTTGTCTGCTACACCCGTCGTCATCACGTCATGAGCCAGCTCAGCCATGTCCGGGTCTTGCAGCATCTGCTGAGCCTCTTCCATGTCTCGCTCGATCTGCAGATAGCGGGCGTAGCGGCCTGCTGTGGGCGTGAGGTCGGCATGCTCTTTAGAAAGCGCTCGAAAGGCCTTCATATCAGCCATGATATCGGGCGCATTGAGCAAGCGCTCGATGTCTGAGAGGCGTTCAGTGAGCTGTTCGAGTTTGGAGCGGAGAAACGATTTCATATCACAAGAGTCAACAAGAGGAAAGATAGATTGCTATGTATTCAATAGCACTCAAGGCATTGGATATGCCGGCTAACGCTCTTTTTCTTGTGAAAAATCTTCTTTTGATGCTCTCAAATACAGGCGCTGCACCGCCTCCTGTGCGGATTGCCGCTGCACCGGATCAGTCGCGTTGAGTTGGCTGAAGGCTGGATGCAAAAACTTACTGGCCACGCCTTTTGACAACGCCTCCATCACCACATCAATGTCCTCGCCTTTGGCCAGCAGATGCTTGGCACGGGCAATTTCTAAAGCGCGCCACTCGTCACTTTGTGCATTGAGCTGCTGTATCAAACTGGACGTGCCGTCGCTGCGATGCTGCATCCAGCGCAGAAAATCCTGCACACCTGTATCGACAATAGCCTCCGCCTGCGCTACCGCCGCCTGCCGCGTGGCCTTGGCGCTTTGCACCACGCTGGCCAAGTCGTCCACCGTGTAGAGATACACATCGTCCAGCGCTTTGACCTCGGGTTCAATGTCGCGCGGCACGGCCAGATCGACTATGAAGATGGGGCGATGCTTGCGCGCTTTGATGGCGCGCTCCACCGCACCGAGGCCGATGATGGGCAAAGTGCTGGCAGTACAGCTGATCACGGCATCAAACTCGTGCAGGCGCGAAGGCAGTTCGCCCAGATGCATGGTGTGCAGGGCGGTGTTGCTGGTGGTTGCTGTTGGCGCGAGTCTGTCAATCAGTGCTTGGCCTCGCTCCATCGTGCGGTTGGCGATCACGATTTGGCGTGGATTTTTTGCAGCGAAATGCGTGGCGGCCAACTCGATCATTTCGCCCGCCCCCACGAAGAGAATGCGGATTTTGCTCAAATCTTCAAACAACTGGCTGGACAGGCGCACAGCAGCAGCAGCCATGCTGATGCTCTGCGTGCCGATGTCGGTATGGGCGCGCACTTCCTTGGCAGTGGCAAAACTGCGCTGAAACATTTGATGCAGGGTGCTGCCCAGCGCGCCCGCATTTTCAGCGGCGCTCACCGCTTCTTTGAGCTGGCCAAGAATCTGCGTTTCACCCAGCACCATCGAATCCAAACCAGCGGCCACCCGAAAGGCATGGCGGGCAGCAGCATCACCCTGCAACGTGTAGGCGTGGTTTTGCAGCGAAGCGCTGCTCACGCCGCCACTGCTGGCCAGCCATTGCAACACCTGCGCAGTCTGCGTGGCATCACCTGAGCCATAAATTTCTGTGCGATTGCAGGTGGAGACCAGGGTGAGTTCAGGCTGCGCATGCAGTGAGCTGCGCAGCGAAGACAAGGCAGGCGTGATTTGATCCAGCGCAAACGCAAAGCGACCGCGCAAATCAAGCGGCGCGGTCGTGTGGTTGATGCCTAGAGCCCATACAGTCATTCCCGTATTATAGTTTTGAGGTGTTTAAAGCAGTTCGCCGGCATAGATGCTGCGTTGAATGCTACGAATTTAAGAGTAATTCAGAAATTTCAACGTCGGTAAACCCCGCCAGTCTTCGAGCCTCTTCGTTGATTGGCGCTCGTACACGCGGTGCTGCGTATTTTTTGCAAAGTGTCCGAAAGTGAGCAATAGGATCGAGGTCATCGCGCTCGCAGAGCCAACCATACCAATGATTGCCAATTGCCACATGGCCTACTTCATCTCGCAAGATGATGTCGAGAATGCCGATGAGCTTCAGCGCATCGGGCGTACCAACTTTGCGCAGCTTCGCTTGCATCGGCGGCGTGGCATCAAGCCCGCGCGCTTCCAGTGTGCGCGGCACCAGCGCCATGCGCGCGACGATGTCATGCTGCGTGCGCTGCACCATATCCCACAAGCCCGTGTGCGCCGGGAAATCGCCATAGTCATGCCCCATGCTCTGCAGCTGCGCTCGCAGCAGGCTGAAATGGTGAGCTTCCTCTGCGGCCACTTTGAGCCACTGTGCGTAATACTCAAGTGGCATGCCAGCAAAGCGCCACACCGCATCAAGAGCGAGATTGATCGCATTGAATTCAATATGGCAAACCGAGTGCACCAAACCCGCCAACCCCTGGGGCGTCTGGATCGAGCGTTGGGGAACGCCCAAATGCGCGCGCAACAGGGGTCGGGCGGGCTGGCCTGGCAACGGGCGCTGCGGGTGGAGGTTTTCCGCCAAATCCTCATTCGCTATTAAATCGGTAGCAAATTGGGCAGGCAATTCGCCGGCCAGACGCACCTTTTCATCCAAATCTGGGGTTTCGAGGGCAATCAAGGCCTTCTGGCGGATCGTCATGCATGAATGATAATTGCACTGATCTGATCAACCGAGAAAACCGACATGGCAATTTACGAACTTGATGGCATCGCCCCCACGCTTGGCGCGGGAGCTTGGGTGGCAGATTCTGCCGATGTGATGGGTGCTGTCTTGCTGGGTGACAATGCCAGCGTCTGGTTTGGCGCGGTGGTACGCGGCGACACGGCGCATATCCAGATTGGCCAAAACTCCAATGTCCAGGATGGCTCTGTGCTGCATGCCGATGAAGGCATTCCGCTGGAGATTGGCGATGACGTGACAATTGGCCACCAAGTGATGTTGCATGGCTGCACGATCGGCGATGGCTCGCTGATTGGTATTCAATCGGTGATCTTGAACCGCGCAAAAATCGGCAAAGGCTGCATCGTAGGCGCGGGCTCGCTCGTCACCGAAGGCAAGGAGTTTCCTGACTATTCGATGATCATGGGCTCGCCTGCGAAGCTGGTGCGCCAGCTTGATGAAGCGACGGTGGCCAAGCTCGCGTTGAGTGCGAAGCATTACGTGATGAATGCACAGCGCTTTGCCAAGGGTTTGAAAAAGATCGCTTGATCCCCATCTAAATTCGATGTCTGAACTCCATAAATTCATATTCGACGGCCTGCCGGTGCGCGGCGCACTTGTCCGCTTGACGGACAGTTGGCAAGAAGTCTTGAAGCGC
>JBJTSL010000397.1:0-2704 GCA_046076625.1 Allobrachymonas sp. | reverse complement strand
GCTGGATCTTGATGGGTGGCCACAACGCCTAATCACGCTCTACACAAATCGGTAGAAAAACTTGCCGTCTTTGACGCGATGCTCGCGCAGTACATGTTCGATCAACCCAAAGCTCATCAAGCGGTTGAGTAGGTTTTCCGCTTCGTGGCGCGCAAGCTTTTTCTTCGCATGCAGCCAATCCACCGCCTCGCTGCCGACCCAACACTGTGGATACACCTTACCTAAGTACGAGCGATCCTGCACTGGAACGCTTTGTCTTAACTCACCCAAAAACTTGCCGAGCTGCACGCCGGTGGAAGAGTCAGTCGCATCCAGCCGATAGAAGAAGTCTTGATCCTCAAAGCCATGCTCATGCACGACGTGGTGCATCAATCCAAGACTCAACAAGGCTTGGCCAAGCTGCACCGCAATCGCGCTGCTGCAGTTGAACTGATTGCGCAACCATCTGACTGCCTCCGAGCCAACAAAGCAAGCACTGTAGGTGCGTAGGCGGTAGGTACGGTCAATCGATTTCACGCCACTTTGCATGGCACGCGCTAAGCTTTCTGCATCCATATGACAATGCGCTCGAATCAAACCACGCAGTGTCATTGGATCGGGCTGCGCGTTCATCGCAGCAAAATAGCCTTGTAACTGCTGAGCAGTTAAAGGTTTAACATGCGCGAGCTGAGCCAGTTGCTGCGGCAGTTGCTCAGGCACTCTAAGCATCGCTTGTGTATCGACTTCAGCATACAAGCCTGCAAAACCCAGTGCCGCCACCTATTCCCGGTCAGATGCCCATACCGGCCCTTGCTCATGCCGAAGCAAGATCACACGACCACGCAGATCCGAAGGCAGCTGCTCGGCCAGATGCAGCACATGCCGAAACGCTAGGGGCAAGCTGGCGAGATCAATCAGCGCCAGCGATTGCGGCTGAGCTCGCAACTGATGCGCGAGCACACGCACGGCTGTCTCATCATCTTTGATAGCCTGAGGAATCAAGCCCAAAGCCATCACCAAGGCGCGCGCCGATTTGTGTGCTGCGTCGTGTGGCAAGGCTAGATAGACGGTGGTATTCATGACAATGTTTTCATCCAGAGGCGCATGCCGAATCGTCGCGCGAGCACTGTGCGTTCTTACACGCACGTTCAGAAAAACTCAGCCGACAAGTGCTGACGCTTAAGAGGCTGCGAGCTTCTGCGCCACCGCCTGCGCCAACTTGCGCACCGACAGCGGTGCCGAGCCCTCTGCTTTGTTGTTGATCGTGACCAAGGCTACTTGCCCACCTTTGATAGTTCCGGCAATCACGCGGGAGAGTACCTCGCGCGTGGCCAAATCTTCATCCACCAAGCGGTCAAACGGCTCATAGCTGGATTTCGCAGCTTCATAGCCATACTTGCCATGCTTGGCATGCAAATTCCAGCGACACACCAGCGGGCCGGGCCAGAGTTTGCGCAGAATCGGCAATTGTTCTTCGAGGGGTGGCATCTTGGCATGGCCTGCCAGGCAATAGGTGATGCCGTGTGCTTTGAGCAGCGCTATCAAGTCATCTCGATAAGGCATTTGAATCAATTCAGGGTTACGGATTTCAATCGCCAAGACCGATTCCGATACTCCTGATTTCATAGCATTCCACGCAGAAAATATGCCGGCGAGAGCTTCAAATAGCTCGCAAATGGCGGTTGAATGCAACATCGAAGCAGGCAGCGGGCTCATTTGCAGCACCAGAGCACCGAGCTTACGGCCCAGGCCCTCGATCACCGGCTGTAGGCAAGCCTGTTGAAACAAAGCCGCAGCCAGAAAATGCGGATTCGCTTGCAAGCCACGCCCAGCGTTCTCGCCATCGCTGCTTCTGATCAGCGCGTCACTGATCATGCTGGGCACTTTCACTAGGAAGCTGAAATCATCATCGACTTGCGCCGCGAGCTGCGCATATTGCGGCACTGTCATCGGGCGGTAAAACGCCCGATCCAAGCTCACGGTGCGCAGCAGAGGATGCTGGCTGTAGGCGCGCAAGCCATCTTTGGAGAGTTTAGGTTCAGCATAGGGTTGATCCCACACAATGCCCGCCCAGCCTGGAAAATGCCAAGATGAAGTGCCCAAGTGCAGCGATTCAGGCAGCTCTTTCGCCAAGCCATGAATCTCTGGGGACACGTATGCTGGTAGCACGGCCGCAGCAGCTGATCGCTTCTTCGGTGCAGGTTCGGGTGCGTCGTCAAACAAAGCGAGTGTCATGACAAACTCGGGCGTGATTGAAGGTATTGCACAAAGGTGCGCGCAGCGGCTGAGAGTGGATAGTCTTTTCGCCAAGCAACCTGCCATTGGCGCTGCAAGGGAAATCCATTCACTTTCAGCTCCACCAAGCCCGCATGCGTTGCACTGCCATTGAAGGCCAGGCGTGAAATCACCCCGATGCCCAGTCCTGAAGCGACCGCATGCTTCAGCGCTTCGTTGCTGCCCAAGCTCATGGCGATGCGTGGCTCAAAGTCCTGCGCCATGAAGTGTTGCACAGCCACCGTGCGCGTGCCGCTGCCGTTCTCGCGCATGAGCCAGCGCTCTTTTTGCAATTGCGCCAATGTGCTTCGCTTGCCCCCACGCGGATGATTTTTTGCTCCAATCACCACCAAGGGATTGGCCATGAAAGGCAGGGCATCCAAATGCAGATGAGCGGGCGGCAGCATCATCACTGCCAGATCATCACTGTGCTTTTCCAAGCGCTGCACCA
>JBJTSL010000396.1:0-2418 GCA_046076625.1 Allobrachymonas sp. | reverse complement strand
GTCCCACGGCAAACTGTCTGACGCCCAACGCAGCGCCGCCGGCATCGGTCAAGGCATGATCCGTATGGCGGTGGGGTTGGAGCATGTAGGCGATATGAAAACCGATTTGCTGCGCGGTTTGAATACGATTTGATTTTTTTGACAGCCATGACCACGATCCGCACACGCATCGCCCCATCTCCCACAGGTTTCCTGCAACTCGGTACAGCCCGCACAGCACTTTACTGCTGGGCTTTCGCACAGCATCACAAAGCACTGGGCGCCGATGCGCAATTTATCCTGCGCATTGAAGACACGGATGAAGCGCGCTCCACGCAAGAGGCGGTCGATCAGATCATCGAAGCCATGAATTGGCTGGAGATGAAGTACGACGAAGGCCCGTTTTATCAAATGAAACGGATGGCGCGTTACCGTGATGTCATTGCGCAAATGATTCAAGCGGGCACGGCCTACTACTGCTACACCCAACCTGCAGAGCTCGATGCGATGCGCGAAGCGCAGAAAGCGCGTGGCGAGAAGCCGCGCTACGATGGCACTTGGCGGCCAGAGCCGGGCAAGACTTTGCCGCAGCCACCCGATGGAATCAAACCTGTGGTGCGCTTCAAAAACCCGCAAGGCGGTGATGTGGTCTGGGAAGATATGGTCAAAGGCCAAATCTCGATCAGCAACGATGAGTTGGACGACTTGATCATTGCCCGCCCTGTGAGCGACGAGGCTGCTGCTGCAGGCGAGACAGTTGGTACGCCCACGTATAACTTCTGCGTTGTGGTAGACGATTGGGACATGCGCATGACGCATGTGATCCGTGGCGACGATCATGTGAACAACACGCCGCGCCAGATCAATATTCTCAAAGCACTTAGAGCCCCGCTGCCGGTGTATGGCCATGTGCCGATGATCTTGGGGCCAGATGGCGAAAAACTCTCCAAGCGCCATGGCGCAGTCAGCGTGACGCAGTATCGCGATGAGGGCTTTCTCGTTGAAGCGATGATCAATTACCTCGCTCGCCTCGGCTGGAGTCATGGCGATGACGAGCTTTTCTCGCGCGAGCAGCTCACGAGCTGGTTTGACGGCAAACACCTCTCGCGCAGCCCCGCTCAGTGGGACGGCGCGAAACTCAAATGGGTCAACCAGCATTACATGAAGCTCGCTGACGATCAACGCCTGGCAAAGCTCGTCACCGAGCAACTCGCCAAACGCGGTATCACACCCGATGAACGACTGCTCCCGATTTGCTCTTTGTTCAAAGACCGCTGCGAAACGACTCAAGTGCTCGCAGATTGGGCGGCAGCGTTCTACAACACACCCGAGCGCAACGCAGAAGATTTTGCGCAGCATGTGACCGAAGCCATCAAACCGGCAATCGCCATCTTTGCAAGCAAGCTACAAAGCTGCGAATGGAGCAAAACCGCTTTGTCAGCTGCTGTGAAAGAGACCTTGGCGGAGACGGGCTTGAAGATGCCCCAGCTCGCCATGCCCGTGCGCGTGCTCCTGATGGGCAAGGCGCAAACGCCTTCTCTGGATGCGGTGCTACAGCTGTGCGGACAAAAATTGTCACTCGAACGCCTGGCCCGGATGGATTGACGAATCACCCAGCAGGACGAGCGGCGCTATCCTGACAAAATTCGTCAGTCACTTTGCCGTAAACTTTTGTTTCCATGCGCACCGATTCGCCCTACCGCTACCACCTGCTGGTTGGAGACCGCCAACTCGGCCCCTATGATCGCAAGACGATCGTGGGCATGCGCATCAAAAAGCTGATCGACGATCAACTTAAAGTCAAGCGCAGCGACTTGCATGTGATGTCTGTTGCGCAGTTGGTGGCAGACCGCTTTGAGATGGCCGATGCAGAGAGCCTGCACAAGCATGAAGTCTCTCCGCCCGCCTCTGGTATTTGGCCCACATTCCTCATGGATTGCGGCGGTAGCTTTCTCAAGCCGGGGGCTTTCGGCTTGGTGGGCAAAGGCGAGCTGCGCTTCCAATGTGATTTTCTGCGCCTCACGGCCAATCGCAAAAGCGGCTTCATGAGCACCAAGCAAGACCGCATCAAGCTGCCGCTGCAAGCCTTAGCTGCCGCCTATGCCCTCGAGGGGCAAGACAGAGTGCTGGCACTGCGCTTCAAAGCCGATCAACTGATCGACGGCATCACTGCGCATCCGCCGGTGCAAGTGCAGCTAGATGATGCCTATGCCGTCAAAGAACTGCTGGAGCTCATGAATCTCAAGCCAGCGCCGCCCAGCGCTGCAGCGTCCGATGTGGATCTACAACTCTAGGATTCTGGGCCGTAGAAAACTTCGGCCCAGACTTCTATTGCTCTCAAAAGGGTAGCAAGCTTCGCAGATTTCATGACGGCGAAGTGCCATTTTCGATCATGTTTTCTTCACCACTGCATAGCGTGCCAAAGTCTTGGCCCGCGCC
>JBJTSL010000395.1:0-2102 GCA_046076625.1 Allobrachymonas sp. | reverse complement strand
CAACTCGCGCACGAGTACCTGGCCCGTGACCATGGCTTTGGCTGGAGCGTGGAGACGCTGCGCAGTTGGATGATAGCTGCTGGGCTGTGGCAGGCCAAGCGGCGCCGGGCGCAGCGGGTGCACAGCCCTCGTGCACGGCGTGCGTGCCTGGGCGAGTTGGTGCAGATCGATGGCAGCCACCACGACTGGTTCGAAGGCCGCTCAGCCAAGTTCTGCCTGATCGCATTCATCGATGATGCGACGGGTCGAGTGTTGGGGGCGCGGTTCTTTGAGCAAGAGACCACCCAGGGCTACCTGCAAGTGCTGCAAGCATTGGTGCAGCGCCGGGGCGCACCGCTGGCCCTGTACAGCGACCGCCACGGCATCTTCACCAAGCCCAACCCTGAAGACACCAAGCCCACGCAGTTCGAACGTGCGCTGCTGCAACTGGACATCGAACCGATCTGCGCCCACAGCCCACAGGCCAAGGGGCGGGTGGAGCGCTTGTTTCAGACCCTACAAGACCGGCTGTGCAAGGCCATGCGCTTGCAAGGCATTGACACCTTGGAGCAGGCCAACACCTGGCTCGATGAGTACCTGCGCCAGCACAACCAACGCTTTGCCGTCGAACCCGCGCAGACGCTGGACATGCACCGTCCCTGGCACGGCACCGAACAAGCCCTGGCCAACATCTGTGCGCTGCACCATCAGCGCCAGCTCAGCGCTCAAGGCGCTTGCAAGTTCGAGGGCAGCATCGTGCAATTGCAGCCCGGCCAGGCGCATGCGCCCAAGGCCCGGGCCATGATCGACATCGCCCAGCATCGCGACGGCTCGCTACACCTGAGCTACCGAGGCCAAGCACTGAGCTATCGACGCTACACGCCCCGAGAATGCGCACCCAAGCCACCCGCTGAAGACCACAAGACGCTCAACCAGCGGGTCGGCAAAGCACGCGATGCCAAGCTCACCAAGCTGCAAAAACTCAAGGCCGAGATCGCCTTCCAGAACAGCCAGCGTCAGCAAGGCATTTATCGCCCAGACACCCCGCCCATCGTGCCGCGTCGCAGCCCTGTTCGCCCTACGCCAGGCCGTACAAAAGCAGCCACACCCCCGCCCTGAACTTTGACTTCAAGAGGCCATCTCTACTTTGGGGAAACAGGGGACATTTCTATTTTGGGTTGACACAGATTTGCGCGACCGGCTCTGCCAGATATACTTCGGCGATCAAGCAGGAAAGTGGGTCAGAATTAAGTCGGCGTTAGCAGGGGCGGTGGGATCACGATAAAATGCATGGTCAACCGCCATGACGCGCGCCGGACTGTCGGCACCTCTTTCCCCCCCCAATCGAACGGCAATTTAGCCTCGATGCGGGTTTTGCAACTCGCCCATCAGGAAACAAAATGGATCCGATAAGAAAATCAAGTCGACATAACCCGCGCGCTTCAGCGCTTGAAACCTCACTCGGGGCTTTGTCGCCAATGGCGATTCTGAACCAGATGCCGGGCTGCGCCCCGTATTGCGGTGGCGCCTATGAGCAGATTTATCTGGCGGTCAAAGACAAGCTGCTCTGGACTACGCCCAAACGTCTGGTGTTGACCGCTAGCACCTATGCCGACCGTGATTTACGCAAAAGCAAATTGGCGGAATATGTCTGGACTGAATTTTATGGTGGTGTTTTCATCGAAAATTTCCTGAAAAATTATGACGGTGAACACAAGAAATTATTGCTGCGCCATGCATCGGATGAAATCAGGCATGGCAATGCATTTGCCAGCTATACCGGAAAGCCGGCCCCGGAACAAAATGGCGCGCCGGAATCCATCGTTTCTCGCGACAGCTATGCCGCTTACCTCGAATGGGTAAATGGTGATTTTGACGCCTTTATTGCGATTTTGCATGTGCTTGAACTTCGCACCGCAGTGATTCTGGCGCACTGGTTTCAATTACTAGAATCCTACCCCGATGATGAACATGATGTCATCCGTGAAATGATGGCGCGGATTGCGCGCGATGAAGTCTTTCATCTGACTTATACGATTCAAATCCTGCATGAGCGCTTGCATGGGCCGCAAGTGGCGCAGGTTTTGAAAGAAGCATTTTTGCTGTCGGAAGCATCGTGCGAG
>JBJTSL010000394.1:0-2325 GCA_046076625.1 Allobrachymonas sp. | reverse complement strand
GCCATGGCTCATCAAACCCTTTGAGCATGGGGCCGACATCGTGTATCACTCGGCCACGAAATTCTTGAGCGGCCACGGCACGGTCATTGGCGGCATCGTGGTCGATGGCGGTAGCTTTGATTGGGAAAAGTCGGGACGTTTCCCAGAACTCACGCAAGCCTACGAAGGCTTTCACAACATGGTCTTCAGCGAAGAATCCACAGTAGGCGCATTCCTTTTACGCGCCCGCCGCGAAGGCTTGCGCGACTTCGGCGCTTGCATGAGCCCGCACACCGCATGGCTCATCTTGCAAGGCATTGAAACTCTGCCGCTGCGCATGGCCCAGCACATGCGCAACACAGAGAAAGTCGTTCAGTTCTTGGCCGCGCATCCCTTCGTCAGCAGAGTCGGCCACCCTCTTCTTGAATCCCACTCGAGCTATGCGCTTGCGCAAAGGCTGCTTCCACGCGGCGCAGGCAGCGTGTTCAGTTTCGACATGAAAGGCAGTCGCGAAGCCGGCAAGAAATTCATCGAAACGCTCAAATTGTTTTCGCATCTGGCTAATGTCGGCGATTGCCGCAGCCTGGTGATCCACCCCGCCAGCACCACGCATTTCCGCATGAGCGACGAAGCGCTGAGCGGCGCAGGCATTGGCCCCGGCACGATACGCCTGTCGATCGGTTTGGAAGATGCCGACGACTTGATCGACGACTTGAAGCGGGCGCTCAAAGCGGCTGAGAAGCTAAGTTAACGCAAGCCACCAAAAGCAAACGGCGCGCTACTGAAAAAGTAGCACGCCGCGCAGATTTGATGGGGGGTAAACGCCGAACCAGCTTGAAAATTGGGCCCCAGTGAAACGATCCATCGGGTCGTTCACACCGGGCTTCGCATCACACGCTCCACAGCATCAAGGCACCAACGGTAAGCCACCACCGCCGCCACCGCCGCTTGTAGTGCAGTTGACCGCCACCGCGCTATTTCCAGCCAAGATGGCTTGTGGCGCGAATACTTGGCAGGTCTTGCCGGCTGGTGAGCCCGTTAAGTTCACGGTAACGGCCGTGCCATTGGGCACGAGCGTTGCAAACTGGGATGGGCCGGTCGTCGCAAATGCCAAAGTTTCATTGATAGATGGGGAGACAGCCAGCATCTGCAAGGTAACGCTTTCGCCCGAGTCCAAGCCCGTGACGGCTACTGTGACTGTCAAAGGCCCTGTTCCGCCGGAGCAAGTCACGTTTGCATTAGTCACAGTGCTGTTGATGACCGTGCCCACCGCGCCCGTGGCGTAAGTCGGAGTCACTGTACAAGTCACGCCCGGTGGTAACGGCCCGGTTGCGATACTGATGGTGCTGCCGCCGAGCACGGTGGTTAAGAACTGGTAGCCGCCATTAGTGATACCCGCCGCCATCTGATTGCTTGCAAAATCGCCAGACGCCATAACCAAATCAATCGGGGTCATCGCTGGCAAGCCGCTGACCGTGCCGCCCACGGTGTAATACTGTGGCGCTGGGCTCCCGCAGCTCACATTCAGATCATTGATCGCAAAGCTGGTGGTGTACCTCAAGGGTGTTTGATTAAACCCTCCGCCGCTGACGAGCGTACAGCTCAGACTCGATGGCACGGTGCTGGTCACGCCTGCGACATACAGACTACCACCAGGCAGCGGATTTGCAAACGTGTACGTGCCGTTGCTTGATACCGTCAAGCTCTGGGTACCTACAGCCCCAGCGTTTTGGTAAAGCACCTCCAAGGTCACGCTCTGGCCCGCGCTCAAGCCAGAAACGCTTCCACCCAAAGTGCCCGTATGAGCCGGCACTTCTGCGCAGACCACATTCACATTGCTCACGCCTAGCGCGGGCATCACGCCCGATGCATTGGCCACGGTGCAGCTCACGCTCGGATCGGTATCGATGCGCGCCACGGTGTAGGTTTGCCCCACGCTGGGCTTGGCCACAAAGCCGAAGGTGCCGTTCACGCCCACGCTCAGCACCTGCGTGCCGCTGGGCATGCTCAGTTGCAACCTGACTTCTTTGCCCTCAGCCAAGCCCGAGACGGTGCCACGCACGCCTTGCGGCGCAGCCAATTGCTGTAGCAGCAGGCTCTTGCAGTGGTTCACGGCGCAAATGCTCGTGCGCTCTTGCTCGGTGAGCTTAAAGAGTTCAGCCTGCACATGCGCCTGGGCCTGAATGCTGCTGACCAAGCTGTTGCCCGCGGGCAAGCGGTTTTGGGTTTTCAGCTGCGACATCAGCGCAGTCGCATCGGCCTCAAAATCAGCATCGCTGCCATCGAAACGAATATTCACTGTGATACCGTCCAAATTGGGAAGCTCAATATGATCGGTGGAGGCAG
>JBJTSL010000393.1:0-8560 GCA_046076625.1 Allobrachymonas sp. | reverse complement strand
CGTCGCCACTGTCGCGGTTATATGGATACCCAACATCATGAGCGACAGGCAGGTGATTACATCGTATTTACACAAACTGCAATGCGGCGCACTGGCGATGAGTCGCGCACTCACAAGTGAGCGTATTTTTCCATCCTAGCCTTGTGACGACGCCCCAGAATTGGCGTCAATTCGAATCTGGATTAACTGAACTTGACCCCTTGTCACTATAGGATACGAATCGGAAATTCAAGCGCATCAGGTTTAGTATTGCACCACCTACCGATACGGGTCGCTCGCCAACTTCCGCATCTGGCCCATTACAGCCGTTCGACGACAGCAACGAACGTGTATGTTCACGACTTTAATAGCAAGAAATAGAGGTCGTGCATTCATCGTTCTTTGAAAAAATCTTGGTTCCCTAGTCGAAGAGGGGTCGTCAAACGCGATGGCATGCTTCAGGCCAACGACACTTCCCGCAGGCCCTCTGCCGTGGTGCTGGGCAGATCGAAGTATTCCAGATACGCAGGGATTTGCTCATAGAGCATGTCGGTGCCGATCTGGGTACGGCAGCCACGCACACGAGCCGCAGCCAGGAAAGCCGTGACTTCTTGCGCCATGACGACTTCGCCGACAAACGTCTTCGCACTCAGGCGGCTCACATCGATGGGCAGAGGATCACCTTCTTTCATGCCCAGAGGCGTCGCATTCACCACCAGATCGAAGCCAGCGGGGTCGTTACTGCCCGTGAGCACTTGCACGCCAGAAAAATTCTCGCGGATGCGCTCGGCCAAGGCTTCGCTGCTGGCTGATTCCACGTCGTACAACATGATCTCCAGCAGACCCGCGCCCGCCAGAGAGGCCGCAATCGCACTGCCCACACCCCCTGTACCCACCACCAACGCACGTTGGCCCTTCACCACAAAGCCTTTGCGCTGCACACCGCGCACAAAGCCCTCGCCATCAAACATGTCGCCATACAGCTTGCCATCTGCGCCTGGCTTGACCGCGTTGCAAGCACCCGCCACACGCACCGCCGGTGAGACGCCATCGAGCAAACTCACCACACTCACCTTATGCGGCATGGTGATCAAAGCGCCGCGCACGTTTTGCAGATTGAAGACGTTGCGCAAAAACTCTGGAAAATGCTCGGGTTTGCAGCCCATGGGCGTGACCATCGCATTGATGCCGGCTTGCTCAAAATACGGGTTGTAGATGAGCGGCGCTTTGAAGCTGTAGGTCGGCCAGCCGATATGAGCGATGATTTCGATATTGCCGTCGATACGCATGATAGGTCGATTTAGAAAGGTTTTAGGCAGTTCGCCGGCGTAGAATCTGCCAAATTTGCTATAGAAATAATAGCTTTAAGCGGTTGCCGCAGACGCAGCTGCGCGTATGCCCAGCAGATAGCTCTCCACGCCAAAGCCCGCAATCTGGCCTTTGGCGATGGCTGCAATCACCGAATGGTGACGGAATTCCTCGCGCGCATGGATGTTACTCATATGCACTTCGATGATCGGGCATTTGAGAATGGCCAGCGCATCGCGCAGGCCAATGCTGTAGTGCGTCCACGCGCCGGCGTTGATCACCACGGCGGCTGTGCCATCGCCATGCGCGGCATGGATGCGCTGCGCCATTTCGCCTTCAATATTGGTTTGGTAGCAGCTCACCTCGTGGCCAAGCTCTTTGCCAAGATTCACACAGGCGGTATGGATATCGTCGAGCGTGGCGGTGCCATAGACGGCAGCATCGCGTTTGCCGAACATATTGAGGTTGATGCCGTTCAAAACCAGAATTTTCATGGGGATGCCCTAAAGAGTGATGGTGGTGTCTGATTGTGCCGCCTGCGCAATCGCTTGCGTCACGCGCAGGTTCTGCAAGCCGTCGCGGGCGCTCACACGCGGGGCACAAGCACCGCTGAGCACCTGCACGAAGTGTGCCATTTGGATTTGGATCGGGTCTTGGCGATCCAAATCCAATTGCGACAGCTCCAACGGTTTCCACCAAGAGCGCTCTGATTCGCTGGCATAGGTCTTCAGGCGCATCGTGGGAATCGACAGCGTGCCCAGCGTGCCGCTGACTGTGTAGCAATCTTCATCGGCATAGCTGGGATACGCCTTGTTTTCCTGCGAAGTCTGCTCCCAGCTTCTGGCGCTGGCTGCGGTGTCCGAGAGCATGAATGTGCCCAATGCGCCACTTTCAAAGCGCAAGGTGATGGCCACAGTATCTTCCACCGCAAAGCCGCGCACGGCATGGCTCTTCATTGCCTGAACAGCAGCGATTTCGCCGCAGAGCATGCGCAAATTGTGCACTTCGTGGATCATGTTCAAAAGAATCGGTCCGCCACCGATTTTGCTGCGCCAGCTGCCCTGTTCAAAATAGTCGTCAGGTTTGTAAAACGTGGCACTGCCCTGCACCGCCACAATACGCCCCAGTTGGCCGCTGTGCACCACCTCCACCGCTTTCGCCATGATGGGGCTGTGTGCACGGTGGTGGCCCACCAAGACCGGCATGCCTTTGTCTTCACTGGCCTGCACTATTTGCTCGGCTTCTCGCACCGTGGGCGCAATCGGCTTTTCCAGCAAGATGGGCACGCCAGCAGAGATGCACCGCAAAGCTTGGGGCAAGTGCAAAGCATTCGGCGTGGCCAAGACGATGCCATCAGGCTTCTGGTGTGCCAACAGATCATCCAGCGATGCAAACCAAGCAAGGCCTAAGCGCTTGGCCTGGTCTTGCGCAGCGGGCGCAGGATCGACCAAAGCACTCAGCCTCGCCTGTGGGCAGGACAGCAAGGCAGCAAGATGCGCCTGACCTATCAGCCCAGCACCCGCGATGGCAATCGAAGGATTGTTCATGCGGATGCCTGGCGGATGAGCAGCAGCTTAGCGCTTGGCAGCAGCCGAAGCAGCCAAGAACTCGTTGACCACTTCCGCACCCACAGTAGCGGCATGCTTGGCAATCACGGGTTTCATTTTCTCAACGAACTTGAGCGTCTCAGCCGGCGGGAACTCGGTCACGAGCATGCCAGCGGTTTTCAGATCAGCCAAATCCTTGGCCAGCGCGGCGCGGTTGGTTTGGCGCTGGAATGCGCCGGCCTCGGCAGCGGCATCATTGAAGAGTTTTTTCTCATCGGCAGAGAGGCTGTCCCACAGGCGTTTGCTGACCATCACCGACTGGGGGTTGTACACATGCTTGGTGAGCGCCAAATGCTTTTGCACTTCAGCAAACTTGTTGCCCTTGATCGTAGGGATCGGGTTTTCCTGGCCATCCACCGCCTTGTTTTCCAGAGCGCCATACAGCTCGGGGAATGGCAGTGGTGTGGGGTTGGCATCGAGTGCCTTGACCCAATCCAAATTGATTGCATTGGGAATCACGCGCAGCTTCAGGCCCGCAATGTCTTCCACCTTGTTCAGTGGGCGCTTGCTGTTGGTCATGTTGCGGAAACCGAGCTCCCAATACCCGATACCCACGATGCCTTTTTCTTCCAAGCGCGTATGCATGCGTTTGCCAAACGGGCCGTCCACGATCTGGTCGGCCACGGTCTCGCTCTCAAACATGAAGGGGAAATCAAAAATCGCAAACGCTGGCACTTGGGAAGCCAAGATGCCGCTGTTCATCACCGCCATCTCAATCGTGCCGCCCTGCACGCCGCTGACGTGAAACTGGTCATTGCCCAGTTGTGCGGCGGGAAACAGATTGACCTTGATCTTGCCGCCCGAGCGAGATTCAACAATCGATTTGAAACGCTCCATGCCTTGCACGATGGAATGGCCCACAGCATTTTGTGTGCCGAACTTGACCGTGCGCTCCGAATAATTCTGGGCGCTGGCCAAGCCCGCTGCCACCACAGCCACCGCAGCGATCACGGTTTTCACAAACAAACGTTTCATACAAGTCTCCTAAATATCACTACAGTACGCTGCGAAAGAAGTAGAAAGCGCATGGCGTACAGTTCACGCGCTTGTCTATTGAAAAGCAGGTCTAGCCACCCAAGAGCTTGGCCGGCCAAATCACGATTTGCGGAAAGAGCACCATCAAAAACAGCAACAGGAATTGGGCAATCATGAAGGGCAGCACACCGCGCGTCACCTTGTCCATGCTGATCTTGCCCACACCCGCGACCGTGTTGAGCACTGTGCCTACGGGCGGCGTGGTCAGGCCGATCGCGTTGTTGATGATGAACATCACACCGAAATACACCGGGTCGATCCCCGCGGCCTTGACCAAGGGCATAAGCACAGGCGTGAGGATCAAGATGGTGGGGGTTATGTCCATGGCCGTGCCCACAATGATCACGATCACCATGATGCAAAACATCAGCAGGCGCGGGCTGTCGAGCAGGGGCTGGAGCAGCGCAGTGAGCTGCGCGGGCAACTGCGCCACCGTGATCATCCAGGCCGAAACCATCGCCGCCGCTACAAGGAACATCACCACGGCGCTGGTTTTGGCGGCTTGAATCAAGATCGGCAGCAGTTGCGGCAACTTAATTTCGCGGTACACCAGCATCGAAATAACCAGCGCATACACCGCAGCCACCACGGCGCTTTCGGTGGGCGTGAACACACCAAACTTCAAGCCTCCCACCACAATCACCGGCAAGCCCAGAGCCAACAAAGTTTCACGGAATGCCTTGGCCACCTGCGCGCCGCTGGCACGGGGTGGAGGCGCGATTTTTTCTTTGCGCACCAGCAGCCACCAGGTGATCCAGAGCGAAGCACCCAGCAAAATTCCGGGCACGATGCCGGCGAGGAAAAGCTTGGATATCGAGATGTTCGCAGCGACACCAAAGATGATGAATGCGATGCTGGGCGGAATGATCGGCGTGATGATGCTGGCCGAGGCAATCAAGCCAGCCGAGCGCGCCGGATCATGCCCGGCCCGAATCATCATGGGCAATAGCAAGGCAGACAACGCCGCCGCATCGGCCACCGCCGAGCCCGACAGCGCCGCCATGATGCAGGCCGCCACAATCGCCACATAGCCCAAGCCACCCGGAATGTGGCCAACCAACGCCAGCGCGAAATTGACAATGCGCCGCGATAAGCCACCCGCGTTCATGATCTCACCGGCCAGCATGAAGAAGGGAACCGCCAGCAGGGGGAAGCTATTGGCGCCCTCAATCACGTTTTGCGCCAGGATTTGCGAATCCCACATGCCCAGTTGCCACATCAGCGCGGCACCTGTAAGCAAGAGCGAGAAGGCAATTGGCATGCCCAAAGCCATGGCGCCCAGCAGCGCAACAAGGAAGATGAGGATGGTCATGGTGCCACTCGCTTATTTGTGTTCGCCATGAGGCACTTCTTCCGATTCACGCACCGCCATCAATTCTTCTTCACTCATTTGCCCTGTCAGCATGCGGTAGAGATCGCGCGCAATGATCATGCCGCCCAGCACGGAAAACATCATGCCCACCGAAAAGAAAATCCCCATAGACACTTCCATCGCCGCACTGTTGGACGAGGCATTGATCTTGGTTTGCTCCCAAGCGCCCTTGAAGAGCACGCCGCACAACGCTAGCATCAGCACATAGCTCAGTCCCAGGCAAGTTTTCTTGCCCAAGATACCAATGCGCGAAATCAGGAAATCAGTGCCCAAATGACCTTTTTCCTTCAGAGCCACCACAGCGCCCATGAAGGTGACCCAGACAAACAACCAGCGCGACAGCTCCTCGCTGATGGTGATGCCTGAATTGAAACCGTAACGCAGCACCACATTGCCAAACACCATGATGACCATCAGCGCCAAAAAAAACGCCATCAGGTAGTCGAGCAATTTGCAATAACTGGAAATGAATCGATCCATGATGGGTTTGCCCGTTGGTTGTCTCCAATTTCTTGATTTTGTACTGATTGGTACATTTAATCAAGCAGGGTAAACACGCATTTCCGGCCAGCAGATATCGCAGCTCGCTATGGCTGGGGCAAGCAAGGCTGTGCCGCCCGCTGGACATCGGCCAGCTCTTGGGCCGACAGTGGCGTAAGCGGGGCGCGCACGCGCAGCCAAGCTTGATCCCCCGTTTGCTGCGCCAGCATGGCCTTGTATACACTCACAAAAGGCATGTTCGGGCGCATGGATAGCACAGCAAGAAGAGCCCGCATTTGCGCATCATCCTGCGCCGACACAGCGGCCGGCGCATCCATCATGCGGCGCATGAGTTTTGGCGCAATATTGGCTAAGCCGCAAATCGAGCCCGCGCCGCCCACGAGCTGCGTCGGCATGACATCCGGCTCGCAGCCGACCAACACCGACAATCTAGGGAAGCTCTGCGCCAAAGTTTTCGAGTGCGCCACATCAGCGCTGCTGTCTTTGATGCCAATCACTTCACGTGGGTGCTTTTGCATCAACTCTTTGATCACAGCATGGCTGATCGCAATGCCACACAAGCCGGGAAAGTGATACAGGATGATCTGCAAATTACCCTGTGGCTCGCGCTGCTTGGCATGCGCAATCACCTCGCTGTAATATTGCACGATGCCGGCATCATGCTGCCCGTTGTAGTAAAACGGCGGCATGAGCAGCCCGGCCTTCATGCCCAGGCGCATGCCATGCACTGCCAGATCAACCGCATCATCCCGCGATAAGGCGCTCAAATTCAGAACCAATTGATTCGCGGGAATCCCCGCTTCCACAAACGCTTGCGCCACAGCTTGGCGTTGCGCCACGGTAAATGAAGTGCCCTCGCCGGTTGTGCCAAACAATGTGAGCCCATCACTGCCTGCAGCGAGCATGAGTTTGCCATGCGCAAGCATGCGAGGAACATCCACACTACCGTCCTCTTGAATAGGAGTCAAAAGAGCGGGCCAAAGGCCAGAAATTACGTGTTGATCTGTAGTCATCTTGAGAAATAGTTTATTTGGAGAACAGAACTTGATCGCTTTGCATAGCATCAATCTCTTGGGCATCGAATCCAAGCGATTGAGCGATTTCGCGGTTGTGCTGCCCGAGCAATGGCGCAGGTGCAGTGATGCTTGTATCAAAGCCTGAAAACTTGAAAGGCACATTGGGCAAGGTGATTCGACCAGCAACGGGATGATCTTGGCTGACCAACATGCCGCGCGCAATGATGTGCGGATCATTGACTACATCATCAATGCTTTGAATTTTCGCGCTCGGCACATCCGCAGCATCCAGCGTTTGCAAAATCTCTTTCACGCTTTTTTGCGCTGTCCACGTGCGAACCAGCGGCAGCAACTGCAGCCGATGCGCATTTCGCCCCGCCATGGTTTTAAATTTTTCATCAAGAGCCTCGCCGCCCAGCAAAGCAGCAAAACGCGCCCAAGCCTCATCGGCCTGCGCGGCAATCACCACATTGCCATCTTGGGCGGCAAACGCGCCGTAAAGCGAAGAAGTCGGTAAATCATGCCCCGTTTGCACAGGAATTTCTTGACCACCTGAGAGCGTGTAGCACTGCACAGCATATTCATGCATGCTCATCAAGCAGTCATACAGCGCCAAATCAATATGCTGCCCCTGCCCGCTTTTGATGCGCCCCAAGAGCGCCGCATTGATGGCTGCCACGCCATGAATCCCGGTGTACATATCGCCCAAAGCAATGCGCAGCAAGGGCGGTGTCTCGCCCGGCGATCCCACCATCGCCATGATGCCGCTCTTGGCCTCTGAAATCAAACCAAAGCCTGCGCGATGGCTCTCCGGCCCCGTGTGGCCATAAGCAGAAATGCTGCAATACACCAAGCCTTTGTTGAGCTCGGAAAGCTCCTCGTAGCCCATGCCGAGTTTGGCAAGCGCGCCAGGGCGGTAGTTCTCCACAAACACATCGGCACTGTCAATCAGCTTATCCATCAGAGCGCGGCCACGCGGGTCTTTCATGTTCACACACAGGCCTTTCTTGCCCATGTTTTGCTGCATGAAATAACCGCTTTGCCCATGAATCATGTGCGGATAAGCTCTGCCCGCATCTCCCTCTTCAGGTCGTTCCACCTTGATCACCTCCGCTCCAAGAGCGGCAAGGCATTTGGAAAGATAGGGGCCTGCGAGAAAGTGCGTGTAATCGACGACTCGGATGCCATCGAGAGGCTTAGCTTGCTGGTTGATCATGATTTATAAAGTTTTTTGGCAGATTGCCGGCGTATTGACTGCGCGGAGTGATATTGAATTGATAGTGAATTTAAACAGGCTTGAAGGGAATCATCAACCGATGCTCCCCTCGCTGCACCACCTCATCGCGTTGATTGATCAGCTCCGAGGGCAACACCAAAATCCCCCAGCCCGGCCGGCCCTTGGACTCTCGCTTCGATGCCACAGAAAACCGCACGCGCACCACATCGCCCAGCTTGATCGGCGCCACAAAGCTCCACTCCCAGCCGAGCGACATGCCCGGCTGAAACAGCAAATCACTTTTCGTCTTCAAGCCATCGGCAATCGAGAGCCCAAACAGACCATGCGCCACCCGCGTGCCGAACGGCGTAGCTTTGGCATATGCTTCATCGGTGTGCACAGGCGTGAAATCACCAGTGAGCTGCGCATAAGCCATCACCCGCGCTTCCGTCACTTCATAGCTTGGGCTCACGCAGCTCGCGCCCACCACCGCATCGTCGAAATACAAAGCTTCGCTCACTTTCAT
>JBJTSL010000392.1:0-2748 GCA_046076625.1 Allobrachymonas sp. | reverse complement strand
GCCGCGCGAGATGTGAAGCGCGGGCCGGTGGATTTTTAGCTCGCGCAGCTCGCCTGTGCCAGCCATCACCACGCCGCTGGAGGCCACTTGCACGCCATAACGCAGCCATTGCACCATCACAATCGGCGCAGCCAAGCCGATCAGCTGGCTGGTGGCATCCAGTGTGGCAAAACACAACGTGGCGAGCACCGTGTAAGCAATGCCCCAAAGCGTGGCGTTGCGTGCTGTAGGTGTCAAAGCGAGTGAGGAAGACAAAAGATTTGCTATGGAAAGATGAGCATTCGGCGCAGGTTTTCTGCCGGCGAATCGCTGTTTTTGCTATGATACCGGCACTTGAATGCGTTGGTGCAGCAACTCCCAGACGGGAATCAGTTGGCCGGGCAAATAGGGCAGTGCGCCCAGATCGGTGTGGCTTTCATCCGGGCTGTGAAAATCTGAGCCGCGTGAGGCGGCGAGTTCAAATTCAAGCGCCATGTCGGCGTATTTCAGATACTCCGCTGTGGTGTGGCTGCCGGTGACGACCTCGGTGGCCTGCCCGCCATGCGTCTTGAATTCGGAAAACAGCGCATATTCCTCATTGGCAGTGAATTTGTAACGCCCGGGATGCGCAATCACCGCCACGCCGCCTGATTGTGTGATCCAGCGCACGGCATCGCCCAAATTCGCCCAGCGGTGAGGCACATAGCCGGGTTTGCCTTCGGTGAGGTAATGGCGAAACACCTCATGTGTGCTGGCGCAGACGCTGCTTTCCACAAGGAAGCGCGCAAAGTGGGTGCGCGACATGAGCTCAGGGTTGCCCACGTATTTCAGCGCACCTTCGTAAGCGTTTTTGATGCCGACTTGCGCCAAACCGGCGCTGATTTCCCTTGCGCGAGCACCTCGCCCGCCGCGCGTGGCCTGCAATCCGGCGATCATGGCCGGGTCATCGGCATCAAAACCCAAGCCGACGATGTGCACGGTCTCATGCGCGAAGGTGACGGAGATTTCTGTACCTGTGAGGTAGGCCATGCCGTTGGCGTGGGCTGCGGCTGCTGCGCGCTTCTGGCCGCCAATTTCGTCATGGTCCGTCAAGGCCCAGAGCTGCACGCCGTTTTTAGCTGCGCGTTCAGCCAGCGCTTCGGGCTCCAGTGTGCCGTCCGAAACCACGCTGTGGCAGTGCAGGTCGGCGTTGAGATAGGTTGGATGCGTCACTGCTGTATTTTAGTTGTTGCGGCGCAGCAGGCTTGCTTGCTTTTTGGTATGACAGCTATGGGTGAGGCTGAGTTGTGATGATCTCGCCGGCTGCGCTGGGGCTGCCCTGCTGCACGAATGTCCTCCGGCTGGCGCTTCGCGCGTGCCTCCCCCTTTATTTCGCGCACCAAGGCAGCCCAAGCGCAGCCGGCGAAATCACCAGCGCAGTGCCAAAAGTCGCTACCGTTCTGTTCAAAACCGATCCCGACAACGCTACAAAATCTGTATCAAACAAGTAAGATTCCATGCCGGAAAACCGCCGGAATCGCTCAATATTCCACGGGTAAGGGGTCTAATGAACGCCACAAATACCACACCGCCACGCTTCGATAGGGTGCCCAGCCAGCGGCGACTTCTTTGGCCTCGCTGCGGCTGACGGATTCGCCGGAGAAATAGTTTTCGCTGATGCCGCGCAGCATGCCGATGTCGTCCAGCGGCAGCACATTCGGGCGCATCAGGTGGAAAATGAGAAACATCTCCGCCGTCCAGCGGCCAATGCCGCGAATGGCCACCAGCTCGGCAATAATGGCTTCGTCGTCCATGCCATCCCACTGCTTCACATGAAGTGCGCCGCTGTCAAAGTGCAGGGCGAGATCGACGAGGTACTCGATTTTGCGGGCCGACAGGCCGCAGGCGCGCATGTCGTCCACTTTGAGCTTCAAGACCTTGGCGGGCGTGAGCTTGGGTTTCGCAAGTTTGGCAAACCGATCCCAGATGGTTTGCGCGGCTTGCACGCTGATTTGCTGGCCGACCACAGAGCGCGCGAGTGTGATGAAAGGCTCGCCCCGGCTTTGCAGACAGGAATCGCCAAACTGCGGAATCAGCTTGCGCATGACCCGGTCTTTCTTCGTCAGATGTGCGCAGGCCTCGGCCCAATAGCTGGGCGTGGCGATCTGGGGTACTACACTTTTCATAGCACTTTACACAGATTTCATGCCGGCGAACTGCCGAAAATGCTTCAAAAAGACGATGAAGTAGATCATGCGGCGGCCTCCCAAGTCGTGCCTTGCGGGCTGTCTTTGAGCACAATGCCTTGAGCGGCGAGATCTTTGCGGATTTGATCGGCCAAGGCAAAATTTTTTGCGACTTTGGCGGCGGCGCGCTCGGCGATTTTTGCCTGAATGGCTGCATCACCCAGGGCCGCGCCGGATTGCAAGAACGCCTTGGGCGAACCCTGCAAAATGCCCAAGATGCCGCCCAAAGCTTTGAGCTGCGCGGCCAACTCGGCTGATTTACTGCGATTGACCTCAGCTGCCAAATCAAACAGCACCGCCACCGCTTCTGGCGTCGCAAAGTCGTTGTTCATCGCGGCTTGGAAGCGGGCGGGGTAGGGAGCAGTCCAGTCGATGTTTTTAGCATCAAATAGGCCACTCGCCGGCATGTAATCTGCTTGAGGTGCTACTAAATCAAGAGCGGTGTAAAGACGCTTCAGCGACGCTCTGGCATCTTCCAAATGCACATCGGAGTAGTTCAAGCCACTGCGGTAATGGCTGCGCACGATGAAAAATCGGATCGTCT
>JBJTSL010000391.1:0-4919 GCA_046076625.1 Allobrachymonas sp. | reverse complement strand
CGCGCAATCTGACCTACCAACCACTCGCTTACTGCGAGTACTGAGAGACGACTCATGACTGGCACCACCGTCCGACGTTTGCCGACCACTGTTTTGTCAGGATTCTTAGGCGCAGGCAAGACCACGCTCCTCAACCATATTCTGCGCAACCGCGAAGGCCTGAAAGTCGCAGTGATCGTGAATGACATGAGCGAGGTCAATATTGATGCGTCTTTGGTCGAAAAATCTGCCGAGAACGCAGGAACAGCCTTGTCACGCACCGACGAAAAAATGGTCGAGATAAGCAACGGCTGCATTTGCTGCAACTTGCGCGAAGACCTGTTGATTGAGGTGCGCAAACTGGCCGAGGAGGGGCGTTTTGACTACTTGTTGATCGAATCGACCGGCATTGGTGAGCCCATGCCAGTGGCTGCAACGTTTGACTTCGAAGACGAGGAAGGCCAAACCCTCAAGGATGTGGCAAAGATCGACACAATGGTCACCGTGGTGGATGCGCTGAACTTGCTCGCCGATTTCAACAGCCAAGATTTGCTCGCGCATCGTGGCCAGACCACGGGTGAAGAAGACAACCGCACCTTAGCCACCCTACTTGCCGAGCAAATTGAATTTGCTGATGTGATCGTGGTGAACAAGATTGATCTCGTGACCGCTGAACAAAAGCAGGCGGTGATTTCGGCAATCAAAGCGCTCAACCCTGTAGCAGAAATCGTGGAAGCCACACAAGGCGCAGTGCCTCTGAAGAAAATCTTAGGAACAGGCAAGTTTGATTTAGAGCAAGCTAGCGCCATGCCCGGATGGGCGCGTGAGCTTGAAGGAAAGCACACGCCTGAAACCGAGGAGTATGGCATTGAAAGCTTCGTACTGCGCAGCCGCGAGCCACTGCACCCACAGCGCTTTGCCGAGCTGATGGACAGCGAGATTCCCGGTCTTTTGCGTGCGAAAGGCTATGTGTGGCTGGCCAGCCGCCCGAGCTGGGTGGTGAGTTTTTCGAGGGCAGGGCGCATGGCCGCGCATGAGCCCGTGGGCCAATGGTGGGCGAATGCACCCAGAGACCGCTGGCCACCACAAGGCACGGGCGCTCGCCGCGCCATCGATGAGCGCTGGCAAGAGCCATGGGGCGACAGGCTCAATGAAGTGGTGTTCATTGGCACCGGAATGCAGCGTCAGCAAGTTGAGGACGCTTGGAAAAAAGCACACCTCAACTTCACTGAAACGCGCAAAGGCCTTGCGCACTGGAAGACTTTGCCCGATCCGTTTCCGTCTTGGGAGCGTTCGTTGGATCTGGTCTAGCGCCGGATCGTTTGCGCCGAGTTGTGCCAGCCGCCGTGCAATCAACGTCGAACGGAGTGCAGCACGCAGCCGATTGCAAGCCAAAGCAGCCTTACTTTTCGCCTGAACCGCCACCGCGCTCCGTGCGTGGTGGTAAGTATCAAACTCCAGTGATTTTGTTAAAAGCACCATGACCAACAAACTCATCCCCGTCACCATCCTCACCGGCTTTTTGGGTAGCGGTAAGACCACGCTGCTGAACCACATTCTCAAAGCTGTTCACGGCCATCGCATCGCGGTGATTGAAAACGAGTTTGGCGAAGCAGGCATCGACAACGATCTCTTGGTGCAAGACCGCGATGAGCAGATCGTGGAGATGAACAACGGGTGCATCTGCTGCACCGTTCGCGGTGATCTGGTTCGAATCCTCGGCGAACTCGCCACCAAACGCAGCGCTGGCAAGCTGTCATTTGACCGCGTGGTGATTGAGACCACAGGTTTGGCTGATCCCGCTCCCGTGGCACAAACTTTCTTCGTTGACGAAGAAATAGGCATGCACTATTTGCTTGATTCCATCATCACCTTGGTGGATACGGTGCATGCGCCACAGCAATTGGACGAGCATCATGAAGCGCAGGAGCAAGTCGGATTTGCTGATCGGATCGTGCTGACCAAAACAGATCTTTCCGCGAAGGATGCGGTTGATGCTTTGATGGCTCGGCTGAGAAAAATGAATCCGCGTGCACCCATGGTTCAAGCGCACAAAGGCCAGATTGATCTTGATCAGATTCTCGATTTGCGAGGCTTCAACCTCAATGCCATTTTGGAAATCGAGCCAGACTTCTTGACGGATGTGGACCACGAGCACGATGACGACGTCACTTCATTTGTGTTCCGCGAAAGCAGGCCGCTTGATTTGGTTCGTCTTGAAGAGTTTTTGGGTGCCATCGTTCAGGTGTATGGCCCCAACTTGATGCGTTACAAAGGCATTCTCAACATCAAAGGCCAAGATCGACGGGTTGTTTTTCAAGGCGTGCACATGCTCATGGGCGCCGACTTCGCAGGTGCGTGGCGTGAGGGTGAAGCGCGGGAGTCCCGCATGGTCTTCATTGGCCGTGGCATGCCCAAAGATGTGCTGCTAGACGGCTTGCATCAAGCTGTGGCGCAAGAGGCCGGCGCGAGTTGATTGCGAGCTAATCGCGCCATGACAGTTTCAGGAGGATTCACATGAACTCTTCGATTCAATTTTTTGCACGATCGAGCATCGAGCAAGTGGAAGAGGGTGATCAACTTGCCCCTAAGTTTGATACGCAAGGCTTGATCACTTGCGTGACGACAGATGCGAGCACCGGCGAGCTGCTGATGGTCGGATACATGAATGCGGAAGCACTCAAGAAAACCATTCAAACCCAAGAAGCGCACTATTTCAGCCGCAGCCGGCAAGTGCTTTGGCGCAAAGGTGCGACGAGTGGATTGGTGCAGCGAATCGTCGAGATGCGAATTGATGACGACCAAGACGCAGTGTGGATTCGCGTGCAGCTCCAAGCAGGCGAACATAGCCCACCTGCGAGTTGCCATGTCGGCTACCGTAGCTGCTTTTATCGCACGATTGATCCCGTGTCGAACAAGTTGCGCTTTGCAGAGAGCGACAAGACCTTCGACCCGAAGCTGGTGTATGGCGATGCGCCGAACCCAACGGTTCTTTGACCGGTGCGCTCGATACTCACCACTTAACATCTACTTTGCGTTTAGCAGCAGGGAAACCGCATCATGAATGCCAACAAAAACTACTCGACATCGCCAAGTGCAGAACGTGCAAACAACTACACCCGTGCACAAGCCTTGCCAGGCATTTTGCGTGAGCGTATCGTTCTCATGGATGGCGCGATGGGAACGATGATTCAAACCTACCGCTTGAATGAAGAGCAGTTTCGCGGCGAGCGATTTGCTTCCTTTCATCGTGAGGTCAAAGGCAACAATGAGTTGCTGAACTTAACGCAGCCGAAGATTATTCGCGAAATCCACGAAGCATATTTGGCGGCTGGCGCCGACATGATCGAGACAAATACATTTGGTGCCACCTCGATTGCCCAGGCCGACTACGACATGGCGCGTTTGGCCTATGAAATGAACTACCAAGCGGCCCGCCTTGCTCGGCTTGCGTGTGATGCGTACAGCACTGCCGAGAAACCGCGCTTCGTCGCGGGCGCGATTGGCCCTACGCCTCGAACGGCCAGCATCAGCCCAGATGTGAATGACCCAGGTAAACGAAACGTGACCTTTGAAGAGCTGCGAGCGAGCTACCACGAGCAGGCGATGGGTTTGGTCGAGGGCGGCGCAGATGTGCTGCTCGTGGAAACCATTTTCGACACCCTCAACGCCAAGGCGGCCACTTTTGCGATTGAAGAAGTGTTTGATGCAACAGGCGAGCGCTTGCCGGTGATGCTGAGCTGTACAGTGACTGATGCATCGGGCCGGGTGCTTAGCGGCCAGACCGTTGCGGGCTTTTGGCACAGCGTGCGGCATGTTCGCCCACTTACGGTGGGTTTGAACTGTGCGATGGGCGCGGCTTTGATGCGCCCGTACCTCGTGGAGTTGTGCAAGGCGGCGGGTGACACCTACATCAGCTGCTATCCCAACGCCGGCTTGCCCAATCCAATGAGCGAAACAGGTTTTGATGAAACGCCTGACGTCACTTCAAGTTTGCTCGGTGAATTTGCATCGCATGGCCTGCTCAATGTGGTCGGCGGCTGCTGCGGCACGACGCCAGAGCATATTGCGGCGATCGGGCAAGCCATTGCGCAGCAGCCGCCCAGAGCACTGACCTCTGGTGCTCAATTGGTAGAGGCTGCCGCGCTGTAGGCCATTAAAATCGTTTTCATGATGGTAGAAACAGAGGTTTTACAGCCGCATGCATTTGTGGCTTTGTCGCCCGGCCCAAAGTTGATCGTGCTGGGCGCAGTGCCTGGCAATGAGATTGCAGGCACCAGAGGAATTGATCGCGTGATCGCTGCAATGCGCTCCGGTGAGCTGAGGCTCGCCCGTGGGTCAGTGACGTTTTTGCCGATAACCAATCCTTTGGCGTACCAAAAAAAGCAGCGCATGGGTGAGCGCAACTTGAATCGCAATCTGTATCCCAAGGCGCAGCCGGTGGACTACGAAGACCGCATTGCGAATATTCTCTGCCCGCTGCTGGCCGCCCATGATGTGCTGCTGGATTTGCATTCGTTTCACACAGCGGGCAAACCTTTCGCGATGATTGGGCCGAGCGACAACAATGAAGCACTGGAGCCCTTTTCGCATGCTGCCAAAGAAGAAGCCTTGGCTTTGCGCCTAGGCCCGCAGCGTATTGTGGAAGGCTGGCTCAGCACCTATGCTGAGGGAGTGAAAAACCGATTGGCGCGAACGCAACCCAATGAGCGCGCTGGCATGCTCAGCACCGATCCGCGTTACGGCGTGGGCACTACAGAATACATGCGCACGCAAGGCGGCTGGGGCATTACGCTCGAATGCGGCCAGCATGAGGATCCGCAGGGGCAGGAAGTGGCCTACAGCGCGATATTGAATACTCTGGCTCATCTGCAAATGATCTCCACCGATCTGCCACCGCCGCGCAACGACAGCTTGCTGCTTAAGATGGTAGAGGTGAC
>JBJTSL010000390.1:0-2879 GCA_046076625.1 Allobrachymonas sp. | reverse complement strand
CCCAGCTGGCGCAAGAGGGGCCGTTTCAAATCGAGGCGGCCATTCAGTTTGCCCACTGCCAGCGTCGTCACGCGGTGCAAGTGCCTTGGCGAGGGATTGCCATGCTGTACAACCGACTCAACAGCCAATGGCCCACGCGCGGTGCGCAAGTGGCGCAGGCTGTCGCTCTGGCCAACTGCCAAGAGCTTGAAACTGCCGCGCAGATGCTCGCTGCGCTTGATCCAGAGGCTATGCGCAACTACCAGCCCTATTGGGTGGCGATGGCGCATGTCCACAAATTAGCTGGCAAGCCTATCGATGCGCAAACTCACTTGCTTCGCGCCATCGGTCTGAGCAGTGCGCCAAGCGCCAAAGCTTATCTGATGCAGCAGCTTGACACTGCTAAAAATTCTCAATAAGCACCAGTCCTGCGCGACAGAACGGCTGAGTTCAAGCATTTAAGGATGGGGTCCAGCTATCTACGCGGGCTGACAACTGGGTAGGAATGAATTGAGTAGGCTATTTGTGCAGAGCTGGTGCTGCTGGACATTGGAAAGCACGAATGTTAAAAAAACATCAAATGTCCGTTTTTGATTCGTCCAAGCATCTGTTTTCTGAGGTACGAGTACGCAGCGCCCACCACGGTGGCTTTTTTGCCAGCGTTGACATCGCCAGCGGCAGAGGCGAGCGGGCCGTCGATTTGCACGCCTTCGACATTGGGGTTGCTATCGACCACCGCGCCGGTGTCGGGGTGCAGGCGCAGGTTTTGGCCGGTGTGGCTGTCTACGCGAATGCGGTCGACCGTGGGGTTGAAATCGAAGCCAAATTGCGTGCCTTCGAGCTTGACGGCGAAAGGCGCTGCGCCCACGGGGGTGAGCTGCGCGGTGTCTTCATTGACGGTGTAGAGCCGCCCGCTGCTGCCCAAGGCGTAGAGCGTGTCTTTTGAGACGCGGTAGTCGATGCCCAGAATCACCTCACCGGGTTGCAAACCTTTGATGGCGATGCTGGCCAAAATCTTCTGCGGCTGGCCGGCGTTGAACTTAATGAGCTGGTGAGATGCCGTCACCGCGACGGCTTTTTCAGCACGCTCGGGGCCGGGCGCTTCAGAGGGCATGCTGGCGCAGCCTGCCAAGGTGACTGCAACGAAGGCTGCCATGGCGAGGTTGCTGCGGTGCAGTTGGAGGTAGGGAGTGGCGTAATGAAACATGATTTTCTTTCGATAGAGGGTTGACGTGATGCACAGTTGTTGCCATCTGCATCGTCAAATACGTGGGCAGATGTCTTTTGGATTCACGGGCCATGCATCTGGGTATGCGCACTGGCCAGACATGAGGCCGAATTTCGTGACATAGTGCGCAAATGTTTAAATCTTTGATGCTTATGGCAGCAGTCGCGCTGACCAGCCCATCCGCGCAAGCCAGCAATCTTTGTGCGGGTTTAGCGAGTTATCCTGTTCAACCATTGATTGGCGGCAAAGCCTTTGATGTGTGCAAACTCGATACCCAAGCGGTCAAAGCCGTGCTCGTGGTCAACACCGCTAGCCAATGTGGGTACACGCCGCAATATGCAGGCCTTGAAAAACTGCACCAGCGCTTCAAATCCCAAGGTTTGCTGCTGGTGGGCATTCCAGCCAATGACTTTGGCGGGCAAGAAAAGGGCTCAAACAAGGACATTGCTCAGTTTTGCCAGATCAACTATGGCGTGAGCTTCACGATTGCTGAGAAGCTGCAAATGCCGATTGGCAAAGACCCCTTGTTTGCAAAACTCGCCGGCAGCTCCGGCAAAGCGCTAGGCTGGAATTTTCACAAATACTTGGTGAACGCCAAAGGCCAGGTGCAAAGCTTTGATTCAGCCACCGAGCCTTTATCGCCCACGTTGATCTCAGCCGTGCAAGCTGCGCTCAAACCCTAGGCGATTCAGGCGACAGTAGGCCTGATAATGCCACTATGTCTGAGCGCGTCATTCCCCTTTTCGATCAACGCTTCGCTGCCCTCACAACGCAGATACCCGCGCAAAAAATTGCGGCAAACGGCCTGCTGAGCGACGCTCTTGGCCGCCCGCTGCGCGATTTGCGCATCAGCGTCACAGACCGCTGCAATTTCCGCTGCGCCTACTGCATGCCCAAGGAAGTGTTTGACAAAGACTACGCTTACTTGCCACAGGGCGATTTGCTTTCCTTTGAGGAGATTGCGCGGACTGCGAGGCTTTTTGTGGCGCATGGCGTGCGCAAGCTGCGCCTCACGGGCGGCGAGCCGCTGCTGCGCAAAAACATTGAAGTACTCATCAATATGCTGGCCGCGATTGAGACGGAGGCTGGCGAGCCACTTGACATCACGCTCACCACCAATGCCAGCCTGCTCGCCAAGAAAGCCCGCTCACTCAAAGAGGCGGGCTTGAAGCGCCTCACTGTGAGCTTGGATGGGCTGGATGATGCGGTTTTCCGCCAAATGAATGATGTGGAATTTCCGGTGGCCGATGTATTGAAAGGCATTGAAGCGGCGCAGGCCGTGGGCTTTAGCAGCATCAAGGTCAACATGGTTGTCAAGCGCGGCACGAACGACCAAGAAATCTTGCCAATGGCGCGGCATTTTCAGGGAACCGGCGTGACGCTTCGCTTCATTGAATACATGGATGTGGGCGCAACCAATGGCTGGCGCATGAATGAAGTGTTGCCATCACGTGAGGTGATGCAGCGCATTCATGCGCAGATGCCACTGCTTCAGCTAGAGCCCAGCGCGCCGGGCGAGACGGCCGAGCGCTGGGGCTATGCAGGCGCAAATGGCACGCACGACCCGCGCTTGGGCGAAATCGGCCTCATCAGCTCCGTGACCCAAGCCTTCTGCGGCGATTGCAACCGAGCCCGCCTGTCCACCGACGGGAAACTCTATCTCTGCCTTTTC
>JBJTSL010000389.1:0-3308 GCA_046076625.1 Allobrachymonas sp. | reverse complement strand
CTTCACCGAGGTCAATCCACTGCTGGGCATAAGACGGCTCATGGTCGGCAATCAATTGCTTGAGCAAGGCATCCTTGGCTTGCTCGCCTTCCAGCAACTTCGCCCGCACCACCGCATGCACCGCCAAATAGCTCCACGTCGGCACTCGCGCCAAATCCGGATACACCTTGGGCGACATATAGGCCTGAGGCCCCATGAATGTCACGACCGCCTGCGGCCTCGCCGCCAAATATTTCCAATGCGGATTAGGCTTGGCCACATGGCCGAGCAGCTTCCACTGCGTCGCGTCTTCACCCGTTTGGAGCAGATGCAAAGGAACATGCGAGACGAAAGACAAGCCTTCGTCATCGCAGGAAATCAGCGAAGCAAGCGGATGCTCGCGCATGATGCGCGCCGCTTGAGCGTTGTCTTTGGCTTTGAATTGGGGCGGTTGGTACATGGGCATAGAAAATCTCCTACCTCACTTTACTACTTCTTAGCCAAGCAACTCTCGATATTGAAGCATCAATACGATGCAAAGACAGATGATCAGAACAGTTTGAATCGCTTGGCGCAATAGGGTTCATGTGCAATCGAAGGCTTTTTGCCAGCCAACAGCTCAGAGACTAATTTGCCCGTGGCCGCGCTTTGCGTCAGACCCAGATGCCCATGACCGAAGGCGTAAACCACTTACGCCGTCGCAGCCGAATGCCCGATCACAGGCAGCGAGTCTGGCAGCGAAGGCCGAAAGCCCATCCATGGCTTGCCGCCCTCGGCGCGCAAGCCGGGCAGCAATCGGGAGGCTTTGGCCAGCATGTCAGATGAACGCTTGAAATTCGGTGGCAGCTTCAAGCCGCCCAACTCCACCGCGCCGCCAATACGGATACCGCTAGACAGCGGCGTGGCCACAAAGCCATGCGCGCCAAAGATGATTTGGCGCTTGAGGTCAAATGCACCACGCGGCAAGCTGGTGTTGTAGCCGCGCTCGGTTTCCAGCGGAATTGAATCGCCCAAGCCTGCAGCCAATTGGCGCGACCAAGCGCCGCAGGCCATCACAGCTTGCTTGGCATGAATCGTACGCCCCTGTGACAGCGCAAGTTTCACACCGCCATCATGCGGCTTCAGGCTCAGAACCTCTTCTTGGCACAGCATCCCACCATGGCTCAGTACGTGTTGCCCCAATGCCGTACACACCAGCAGCGGGTCACTCACCGTTGCCCACTGCGGCACATAGGTGGCTGCAGTGATGGAACTGGCCAAGCCAGGCTGCAACTCCTTCAACCGATCTCCGCGCACATGCTCGAAAGCGATGCCCGCCTTGCTGCGCTCATCCCAGCCCGGCAAGCTCGCCTCAAACTGCGCCTCGCATTCATACACTTGCAGCGAGCCATCGCGGTGCAACATATGCGAAGCATTGGCCTGCGCGAGCATCGCGCCAAACTCTTGCGCGGCCAGCCGCATGAGTTGCGCGGTGGCTTGCAGGCTGGCCGCATAGGCTGCTGGCCGGCTGGCCAAGCCAAAGCGCATCAGCCAAGGCACTATCTGCAAGGCATAGCCGGGGCGAATCGCCAGCGGCCCTAAGGGGTCGAGCAACCAGCACGGCGCTTGTCGCAAGATGCGAGGCGAGGCCAGCGGCAAAATGTCTGAAAAAGCCAGAGCGCCTGCGTTGCCCGCACTCGTCTCTTGCCCTATGCCTTTGCGGTCAATCAAGAGCACCTTGCGACCTTGCGCCAGCAAATACATCGCCACCGATAAGCCAATGATGCCCGCGCCGATCACGGCGACATCCGCCTGCGTGGTTTCAATGTCTTGCATCATCTGTCGCGAAAACCGTTTGGCAAAAGCGGATCAGCCGGGTCAGCCACCAGCGTCGCATGCGCCGTCACATAGGCCCGCCCCTTGATGCTGGGAATCACGCCCTTGGCAGTGGCGCGGTAGCTGGCTTGAAAGCGGCTGCCAATCACGCTCTCCTGCACCCACGTCTCGCCGGGTTTCAGTTTCCCCGCTGCGGCCAAACAGGCCAGCTTCGCGCTTGTGCCTGTTCCGCAGGGCGAGCGGTCGTAAGCTCCGCCGGGGCAGAGCACGAAGTTGCGGCTGTTTGCGTCTTTCGCATGTGCAGCGCCAAAAAATTCGATGTGATCGATCTCTGCGCCGCCATCCCCGGTGATGCCTTGGCGGACCAGTGTCGCCTTCAGCGCCTCAGCCTGTCGCGTCAGCTCGCCAATATGCGCCACCGTGAGCTCACATGGGCTGCTGTGGCAGAGAAAAAACCAGTTGCCGCCCCAGGCGATATCACCCGTAACGCGCCCCAAGCCGGGCACATTCAGCTCCACATCCCGCTGCGAGACATAGCTCTCCACGTTTTCAATCGTCACCTCATTGGCGCTGTGCAAATTCACACTCACCGTACCCACGGGCGTTTCAAAGCGATGCACACCAATCGAAATTCTTCCCATATGCGCCAGCGTTACCGCCGCGCCAATCGTGCCGTGGCCGCACATACCAATGTAGCCCGTGTTGTTGAAAAAGATTAGCCCTGCCGCACAGCTTGTATCCACTGGCTCGCACAGCAGCGCGCCCACCACTGCGTCGTAGCCGCGCGGCTCATTTGCGGTCAAGCTGCGGTAATGGTCAAACGCTTTGGCAAACAGCGCACGCCGCTCAAAAAGTGAGCCATGCCCCAGCAGTGGCCCGCCCGCAACCACCATACGCGTGGGCTCACCCTCGGTGTGCGAATCGATCACTTGCATTTCAATCTTTGCCATACTCAAGCCCTCCCCGCCCAGTTGGCATACCAGCGCTTGAAGAGATGGAATTGTTCAGTCGCGTAATTGCGCTGGCTATCCGTGAGCGCATCGCTGGGGTTGAAATGCAACTCATACGCCTTGTGCCCTTGCAGCACCATCAAATGCTTGAAATACAGCACCAAGTCCACCCCCGCATCAAAAGAGGCAAGCATCATCATCGCGTCTTCAAGCTCCTGCGCCCGCTGGCGAGCCAGCGCATCGCCCTGCGCAGCCTGCTGGCACAGCGCCACCAGGCGCAGCACTTCTGCGGGAAACACATTGCCAATTCCGGTGATCGCGCCCTTTGCGCCGCAATTCACAAAGCCATGAAACACCTGCGTGTCCACACCAATCATCAGCGTCAAGCCAGGGTCACGCGCCGTGATGTGCTCACCCGCATAACGCAAAGATTCCGCGCCACCAAACTCTTTAAAGCCCACTAAATGCGGATAGTTCTGCTGCACCGCAAAGAACACATCGGCCTTGGTTTCATAGCCATAGTAGGGGCTGTTGTAGATCACACTCGGCAAATCCACCGAGGCT
>JBJTSL010000388.1:0-3413 GCA_046076625.1 Allobrachymonas sp. | reverse complement strand
CTATGTATTGCATTGCTTTCACAAGACCACGCCCAAGACAGCTCTCACTGATATTGAATTGGCTGCCAAACGTTTTAAATTGATTGGAGTTCAACATGGCAAAACGAAAAATTGATGCGGACGCGCGAGTCACTGAATCGAGTGGTAATGTATTTACAGATCTTGGCTTTGCGCCGGGCGAAGCGGCTGTCATGGGCTTGCGGGCGGATTTGATGGGCAGGCTGCGCTTGCTGATTAATGAGCGCGGGTGGAGCCAGATGGAGGCAGCCGAGCAATTGGGCATTGGCCAATCGCGGGTGAGTGATCTGGTTCGCGGGAAATGGGAAAAATTCAGCCTCGATATGCTTATCACATTGGCAGCTCGGGCTGGCAAGCGGGTGGAGCTGGAGTTGGCCTGATTCATCATGATGCGGCGGCCTCTGAGCTGGCTGCGCTTACTTGGCTGGTGGCTGGGCTGCTTTGCATGCCCCACAGGTGGGCATACAAGCCTTGCGGCTTTTGCACGAGGGCATCATGCGGGCCGGCTTCCACGATCTTGCCTTTGTCCATCACGATGATGCGATTGGCATGGCGCACGGCAGACAGCCGGTGCGCGATGATGAGCACGGTGCGGCCTTGGCAAATATGCTGCATGTTGCGCTGAATGATGGCTTCGCTTTCGTAATCTAAAGCGCTGGTGGCTTCATCAAAAATCAAGATGCGCGGATTGGTGAAGAGCGCCCGGGCAATGGCGATGCGCTGACGTTGACCGCCCGAGAGGCTTCCGCCTTGCTCACCCACAATCGTATCGTAGCCTTCGGGCAATTCGCTGATGAATTCATGCGCGCCGGCGAGCTGCGCCACGCGCATGATGGCTTCGATTGGCGCTGCGGGGTCTGCAATGGCGATGTTTTCTCGGACGCTGCGATTGAACAGCAGGTTTTCTTGAAGCACGACGCCCACTTGGCGGCGCAACTGCGCGGCATCGATCAGGCTGATGTCAATCCCATCAATCAGCACCTTGCCTTGCTCAGGCACATACAGGCGCTGCACGAGCTTGGTGAGCGTGCTTTTGCCGCTGCCTGAGCGCCCCACGATGCCCAGCACTTCGCCGGGGCGCACATCAAGGCTCAGGCCGTGCAACACGGGGCTGGCTTCGGGGCGATAGCGGAAAGTCACGCCTTCTAAAGTGACTCTGCCTTTGAGCGGGGGAAGCTGCGCGGCCTGCGTGGGCGGCACTTCGGTGCGGCTATTCAAAATATCGCCCAAGCGCGCCATGGAAATGCCGGTTTGCTGAAAATCCGTCCACAGCTGCGCCATGCGCATGATGGGCTGGGCAACGCGCTGGGCAAACATGTTGAAAGCAACAAATTGGCCCACGGTGAGCTGCCCGTTCATCACCAAATGTGCGCCATACCAAAGCGTGGCGGCATTGATGAGCTTGCCAATCAGGTTGATCGCTTCATGCGCCCAAGTGGCGATGTTTTGCGTTTTGAAGCTGGCGGAGACATAGGCAGCCAGTTGGTTGTCCCACCGTCTACCAAAGCTGGGCTCTAAGGCACTGGCTTTGACGGTTTGGATGCCGGTGACGGTTTCAACCAGCATGGCTTGGTTTTCAGCGCCTCGGGCGAACTTTTCATCGAGGCGCTTGCGCAAGATGGGCACGACCATGAGGCTAATGCCCACATACAGGGGCAAGCTCGCCAAGACGATGAGCGTGAGCGGCACGCTGTAGAACAGCATGACAGCAATGAACACCACACTAAAGAACACATCGAGCACGACGGTGAGTGCATTGCCAGTCAGGAAGCTGCGGATATTTTCCAGCTCGCGCACGCGGGCGACGCTGTCGCCCACCCTGCGGGCTTGGAAATAGGCCAAAGGCAGTTGCACCAAATGCCGGAAGAGCCGGGCACCTAGCTCGACGTCAATGCGACTGGTGGTGTGGCTAAACACATAGCTTCTCAGGCCGTTGAGCAGGCTCTCGAAGATGACGACCACCACCAAGCCGATGACGAGCACGTCCAAGGTAGTGAGGCCGCGATGCACCAACACTTTGTCCATCACCACTTGAAAAAACAAAGGGCTGACCAAGCCAAACAGTTGCAGCATGAAGCTGATGAGTAAGACTTCTCCCAGCAGTTTGCGGTATTTGACGAGGCTGGGAATAAACCAAGAAAAATCAAACTTGGCCAGCTCGCCCGCGAGGCTGGCGCGGCTGGTGATGAGAATGAGGCGGCCTGTCCAGCGCTGGCTGAAGACATCGAGCGGCTCGATGCTCGGCTTACCCCCCGCCAAGCCAGAAGACGGCGCCATGTCTTGAAACAACACACGAGCCTGTTCGCCTGACTGCTCGCAACGCGCCAAAATCACAAAGCGGGTGACTTCTTGGCCGCTGGCATCTTGCTCGCGAATCTCAGCCAATGCAGGCAGCGCGGCCATGTGCAGGCGATCTGCATTGACGCGAGTAAGCTTGGCCTTGAGGCCAATGAGCTTGGCGGCGCGCAAAATGTCCTGATCGCTCGCGGCGGCAGAAGGTGCGATGCCTAACTGGTGAGAAATAAATGCCGGCTCGGCAGCGATTTGATGGAAGCGACCAATTGCACATAAGGCGAGCAAGCTTGCGTCGGCAAGCCGCGGGTCGCGAGGAGCCTCAAGTTGCGAATCTTTGTTTAAGGATTCGGCTGTTGTTTGTTTTTCCGTGCCCTCATCGACACGCCGTCCACTGAGTTCCAAATGATTCCCGCCCACTGTTGACGGCTTTTGCAGCCTTGTTATTTTTAAGATTCGTTCGATTCTACGAGACCGTGTGCCTCGATGCAAGATTTGTTTTGTAACGAATTATGGAGTAAATTTTATGTGTCTTGCTTTTGTTTACGACAAGCTTTAACAAAAGCGCTTTGGAGACGCTGCGAGTTCACTCACCCCCGCGCATCAAACACCAAACAAGTCGACGTTGAATGCGCATAGAGTTTGCCATCGTGGCCGATCACCAAGGCTTCTAAAGCGGCAGATCGTCCTACGCGGTAACAACTAAAACGCATTGCTTATCGTTGCTTTTATTTTCCGTAGCACGGGTACGTCGCCAGACAAACCGTGCTACGGAGAAACGAGTGATTGACTATTGCCAGTTGGCAGCTATCACTGGATTAAGAGTGGTTGCATAATCAGTTGGCAGCGTGGTCTGGCCAGCCGCTGGCGGAGAGAATGCTGACATCGCTTGCACCAAGTTTTGCACTTGGCTGTCCAGCAGCATCTTTCCATCGGATGTCTTGAACTGCTCCACGCGGTACTGAGAGCCGAGATACCAGTCTTTGACAACAAACTTATCCGTCGTGCCAATGATGCTGACTTCTAAGTCATTGGTCACTTTTCTGAACCAAAGCTGATCGGTGGCGATGCCGCTGTCAAACAAAGCCAAGTCCTGGTTGCCA